>JAPFDH010000059.1 GCA_026169045.1 Lachnospiraceae bacterium
AATAAAATACATTCAATCGGCTTCGCCGCAAATTTTGAGCGATTTGTCAAGTGGTTTTTGACAAAAAAGTGGGGGATTTTAATAAAAAAGGAATCTGAAAGCCTTATATTTATTGGCTTAAAGATTCCGAGAGATCATTACAATGAAAGGGAGGAAAATAGTGAGAGAATACAGACATGGAAAAAGAAAGAGTCATGCAGCGGAATGTGTGGTGATTGCTTTTATTATAGTGGTTGCCATAATTGTAGGTATGAAGGTTATGCATATTGGGCCATTTTATGAACCAGATCTTTCTGTGCCTGAATGGGTGACACAAGACTTTTTAACACCAAATGAATATTCACGCCCACAAAAGCCATTGGGAAAGGTAAATAATATAGTAATTCATTATGTGGGAAATCCTGGAACGACGGCTAAAAATAATAGGGATTATTTTGAAAATTTGAAGGATACGCATACTACAAAAGCCAGCAGTCACTTTATTATTGGGCTTGAAGGTGAAGTTATTCAATGTATTCCGTTGAATGAATATTCTTACGCATCCAATGATAGAAATGGTGATACAATTTCCATTGAAACATGTCATTTGGATGAATTGGGACAGTACACATCGGATACATATCAGTCCATGGTGCGTTTGTCAGCTTTTTTGTGTGATAAATATCGTTTAACAGAAGATGATTTGATTCGCCATTATGACGTTACCGGGAAATTATGTCCCAGATATTTTGTGGATCATGAAGATGCATGGCAGCAGTTTAAAAAAGATGTGGGTATTGCATTGAAAAATAAGGATTTTTGATCTTGTTTTTAGATCTTATGTATGAGCGCATTTTGTATAAAATAATAATATGATATAGGAATCCGCCAATGGATCATTGTTGTGAACATGTTGGCGGATTAACTTTTGTACTCTCTATACGGACATTTGTCGCTAACGTAGAGAAAAAAGGAAAATGAAACTAATATTTCGTATAAATTTCTAATTGTAAAATGGAAAAAAATAAGATAAAATAGCCTAAGTCAACAAGTAGTTCTGTTTTATGAAAAAGGATGGATGTTTGAATCTGACAGGCTGCTTCCACGAGAATAAACAGAGGAGGATTTGAGAAATGGCATTATATCAGGAGATGAGTAAGGAAGAACTTTTGGCATTAAAAAATGAATTGGATATTCAATACAAAGAATATCAGGCAAAGGGTTTAACTTTAGATATGTCAAGAGGAAAGCCAAGTGCAGAGCAGTTGGATATTTCTATGGGAATGATGGATGTGTTAAACAGCAATTCAGATTTAACATGTGAAGATGGAACAGATTGCCGTAATTATGGTGTACTTGATGGGATTTCTGAAGCAAAGGAACTGTTGGCAGATATGATTGAAGTACATCCGGATAATATAATTATCTATGGAAATTCTAGTTTGAACGTGATGTATGATACCATTTCTCGTTCAATGACCCATGGAG
This sequence comes from Lachnospiraceae bacterium, assembly GCA_026169045.1. Classification (GTDB taxonomy): domain Bacteria; phylum Bacillota; class Clostridia; order Lachnospirales; family Lachnospiraceae; genus Fimimorpha. The sequence continues at coordinate 1,468 of JAPFDH010000059.1, forward strand.
TAATGGGAAATACGCCATGGTGTAAATTGGATAAAGTAAAATTCCTTTGTCCAGTACCGGGATATGACAGACATTTTGCCATAACAGAATATTTTGGAATAGAGATGATTAACGTTCCTATGACTCCTGAAGGTCCGGACATGGACATGGTTGAGCGTCTGGTTGCTGAAGATGATGCTATAAAGGGTATTTGGTGTGTACCTAAATACTCTAATCCGCAAGGGATTACGTATTCGGATGAAACGGTTCGTCGTTTTGCAAGATTAAAACCAGCAGCAAAAGATTTCCGTATTTATTGGGATAATGCATATGGTGTGCATCATTTATATGATCATGATCAGGATTATCTGATTGAAATCATTGCGGAATGTAAGAGAGCAGGAAATCCGGATATGGTATATAAATTCTGTTCTACATCAAAAATTAGTTTTCCGGGTTCCGGTGTTGCTGCCGTGGCAGCATCGCCCAATAATTTAGTAGATATAAAGAAACAGTTGAAAATTCAGACAATTGGACATGATAAGGTAAATCAATTACGTCACGTTCGCTTTTACAAGGATATTCATGGAATGATTGAGCATATGAGATTACATGCCAATATTTTAAGACCGAAATTTGAATTGGTATTAAATATTTTAGATCAAGAGTTAGGAGATTGCGGAATTGGTTCCTGGACAAGACCAAAGGGCGGATATTTCATTTCTTTTGATGCCATGGAAGGATGTGCAAAGGCTATTGTAGCAAAAGCAAAGAAAGCTGGCGTAGTGATGACACCAGCAGGTGCCACATATCCATATGGGAAGGATCCTATGGATAGCAATATAAGAATTGCACCGACATATCCGCCAATTAGTGAATTGGAAGTCGCTGCAAAGCTGTTTGCATTATGTGTTAAGTTGGTTAGTGTAGAGAAGATATTGGAGTCAAAATAAAGGGTTCTGGAAGAAGGGATTCCTCATGGTATTAGATACCTTTGAGGAATCCCTTTTTTTCTTTCATATGGATTTCAATATATGAAATGATTAGTAGGAAAAAAGAATAAAAAAAATATTGCATTTTCTGTAATTGTGAGTAAAATAAGGGATGGGGTGAAAGAAAAAATGTCTATGAATGGTATGAAAAAATGGAGAGGGGAATGGGAAAACCTGAAAAAAACGGCTTCAGGTAATATGCAGTCGATATTTAAAATTATCATAGGAAATCTATTGATTACGTTTGCATATGCATTTTTTACTGTGCCAAATCACATTATAAATGGTGGAGTTACATCATTTGCGATGGTAGTACAAAATTATTTGCCGTTTGCGATCAGTACAATAACGAATGTGTTTGTAGTGATCCTGCTTTTCATTAGCTACATATTTTTAGGAAAAGCATTTTTAATTAAATCTCTGTTGAGCAGCGTGTGCTATATGTTTTTTTTCAGTACATTTAATGTGATACATAATTATTTTTCTATTCCAATTGTGCTGCCAGTATCAGTGATAGTTGCCAGTGTGCTGGTCGGGACAGGATATTTTTTTTGCTTAAATGCCGGAGCGTCTGCGGTAGGATTTGATGTAATAGCATTGGTTATTCATAAGAAACATTCCAAAGCAGATGTGGCTCTTACTATGCGTTATATTAATTATGGAGTTTTATTATTGGGGATTATCGCATATGGTATTTGGGCTGTAGTAATTGGTATCGTATTTACGTATCTTCAGACTGCTGTTCTCGGAATACTTTTCAAGAAAAAAGAACGGGAAGTGGCAAAGAAGAAAACGGGAAGTGATGTAGAAAAGACAAAAGTGGACTGAAAACAATAGTAAGAATAGAACATGTTAAAAATGCTGTTCAGTAAAACAAAAAATGGAATTGACATGTTGAAGGAGAAGGAAAATGAGCGGAGTAGAACAGAGAAAACATTGGATTGAAGCGATGACAAAAATCGCAAGACCGGTATTGGAAGCTTTGAGTCAGGAAAAATTAAAGGAAACGTTACCACAGGATTTGAATCCGCAACGATTTACGTTTGCACCGTTGGAGGCTTTTGGAAGAACCATGTGTGGAATTGCACCATGGCTGGAAGCAGAAGGATTGAGCAAAGAAGAAAAGGAATTACAGGATGAGTTTCGCAAATTGGCATTGATTGGTTTAGATAAGGCAACAGATCCAAAATCCAAAGATTTTATGGTATTTGATCGTGATGGTCAGCCTTTGGTAGATGCAGCATTTTTATCACATGCCTTAATTCGCGCGCCAAAGCAACTGATTGATGCGTTGGATGAAAGGGTAAAAGACAATTTGATTGCAGCCTTGCGATCTTCCAGAAAAATTATTCCCGGACCGAATAATTGGATATTCTTTGCTGCTATGGTGGAGACTGCTTTATATCGTTTGGGCGTAGATGACTATGATAAACTGAGAATTGTGTATGCAACAAGAACATTTGTAGATTGGTATAAAGGTGACGGATTATACGGGGATGGTGCTGCATTTCATTGGGATTACTATAATAGTTTCGTGATTCAGCCAATGTATGTGGACATAGTAAAAACATTTGCTCCGATAATGGATGAAATTGCAGTTTTGGAACCAACGGTACAAAAGAGGGCTACTCGCTATGCTTCCATATTGGAACGATTGATTGGACAGGATGGGACGTATCCGATTATCGGAAGATCTATTTGTTATCGCTTTGGTGCTTTCCAGTTATTATCACAGGCATCATTGGAGCATTTTTTGGAAAAAGATGTTAAGCCTCAGCAGGTTCGCTGTGCTTTGACAGCAGTCATTACAAGAATTATGTCCAGTGATACAATGTTTGATGAAAACGGATGGTTACGTCCAGGGGTATTTGGATACCAGCCGGATCTTGCAGAAATGTATATTAACCGCGGAAGTTTGTATTTATGTTGTTCCGTATTTTTAGCATTGGGATTAAATGAGCAGGATCCATTTTGGTCTGAAGAGGATGCTGATTGGACAGCAAAAAAGATTTGGAATGGCGAAAATATGATGTTAGATCACGCCATTGCCGATTGAAAATAATATGTCAACGATGAGAAACACGCTTTGCGAGTTTCTCACGTTCGCGGACAGTCGCCGTATGCGGCGTATACAAGCATTCGCACACGGCTCGTTGTCTGCGCGTAAATAAAAAGCGAACCTTTTTGTCTGGATATAAACAGACAAGAAGGTTCGTTTTTGATTTGAAAGAAACCAGCTGTATTTGAAAAAAGATTGGCCTTTCGTTTTAGGTATTTGTATTGTTATAGGGGCTATTCTTGATGCTGCAGTTTTTTATAAAGAAAGAAAAATAAAATCAATTCACAGCAAATGCCACTCAGCAGACCAATCCATCCATTTTGAAAAATGCCAGAGGCCAGGAATCCGATTACACAACAGCCAGCCACACACATTGCATAAGGGATTTGCGTGGATACATGATTAATGTGTTTACATTGTGCACCGGCTGAAGCCAGGATTGTAGTATCAGAAATAGGTGAAATATGATCTCCGCATACTGCCCCCGATAAAATAGCAGCTACACTGATCACCAACATGGAATTGGAGCTGCCAAATATAGCTACTGCAATGGGGATCAGAATACCAAAGGTTCCCCAGGAGGTTCCTGTAGCAAAGGCCAAACCAGAAGCAATTAAAAAGAAAAGAACAGGGAGTACAGTACCTACAGCAGAGTCTACATTAATAATCGAGCTGACAAAACCGCCAATATTCAGATAAGCATCTCCGCAGATTCCTGAGAGTGTCCATGCGAGACAAAGTATCATAATAGCAGGCGTCATTGCCTTAAATCCTTCTACCAAACTTTCACAAAACTGTGTAAAAGTAAGGACACGTCTTGGAAGATAAAGAATAAAAGTAAAAATTAATGTAAAGAAAGATCCAAGAACAAGACTTTGTGCAGAAGAGCAATTGGCGAATGCATCTGCAACTCCAATTCCGTTTCCACTAAACAATCCACCGGTATAAAGCATGGCTGTAATACAGGAAATAATCAATACTATAATAGGGAGAGTCAAATCAATTACCCGTCCTTTACCGATAATGGGAATTTCAGAAGAAGTTCCTTCAGATTCCGAGGCGGATAAGGAGGCTTCATAAGATTTCATTTTAGAAAAATCCTTGTTGATCCATATCATAAAAATCAGAAATAGTATTGTGAGAAGAGCATACAAATTAAAGGGAATGGTTTCCAAAAACAAGCGGAATCCGTCAATGTCGCTATTTTCAGGTAGAGAAGATCCGACAGCAGCAGCCCAGCTGGATATAGGAGCAATAATGCAAATAGGAGCAGCTGTGGCATCAATAATATAAGCCAGTTTGGTACGTGTGACATGGTATTTGTCGGTTACAGGGCGCATGACAGTGCCGACAGTCAAACAATTAAAATAATCATCGACAAAGATCAGTGCTCCAAGACAAGAGGTTGCTGCCAGAGCTCCCCTTTTGCTTCGGATTCGTTTTGAAGCCCAGTTTCCATAAGCTCTGGAGGCTCCCGATTTCGTTATGAGAGAGACGAGAATGCCAAGTAAAACCAAGAAAATTAAAATATAGGTATTATCCCCGATTTTTTCTGACATAATTGAAAAAGTAGTTTCTGTTGCGGCCACTGGATTCCAATTAACAAACATAAGCGCACCAGCAAAAATTCCAATTAGAAGTGAAACATAAACTTCTTTTGTGATTAAAGCCAATACAATAGCAATAATGGGAGGAAGCAGTGACCAAATTGTTGCTTCCATAATACATCCTTTCCTGTACACATAAATAATCGAAGATATAAATGTCTTAATTTATGTGAGTCGAAATACATATTTCTCCGAAAAATTTGGTGATTTAAGTGCACATATCTATATTCGGATTAATTATATAATATCCTGCAAAACAGTCAAGCAATTTGTGACAATAAAACAAAAACAAAATGGGGAAGCAAATAGAGAGCGAATATGGTATAATAAATAGAATAGTTATACATTCAATAATAATGCGGATATAGTATTTTTAAGAGATATTATGAAAGAATAGAGGAAATATGGTATAGGATGGAAGAAGGTGAATTATGGAAAGATTAAGGACTGTATGGGGAGAAACCTTTGATGCAAATCATGTACTACCGGAATATCCCCGTCCTGCAATGAAAAGGGAAAGTTTTTATAATTTAAATGGATATTGGGAATATGCTTTTACAAAAAAGTGTGTATTTCCAAAGTCATATGAAGGCAAGATTGTAGTTCCTTTTTCACCGGAAAGTGTATTGTCCGGGGTGGGGCGTCAGTTAAAGCCGAATGAATATTTGTGGTATAGGAGATTCCTTCCTAAAATAAAAAAAGAAGATTATGGCAAGCGTATTCTCCTCCATTTTGGTGCTGTGGATCAGGCTTGCAGGGTATGGATTAATAGAAAATTTGCCGGACATCATGAAGGTGGATATCTACCGTTTACGATAGATATTACTTCATTTGTAAAGGAAGAATCTATGGAACTGATAGTGGCAGTGCGGGATTTGTCTGATACTTCTTATCATGCCAGAGGAAAGCAGAAGTTAAAGGCGGGAGGAATGTTTTATACGGCGCAAAGTGGTATATGGCAGACGGTATGGATGGAATGTGTGCCTGAAAACTATATAAAACAGGTACTATGTATTCCTCTGTATGATGAAAAGCGGGTAGATTTTACAGTTATTACAAAGGAAAAAGAACCTGTTGAAATTTGTATAAGAGGAGAAGAAAAAAAACAATCCTATGGATGGACAAATTCTGTAATATCGGTTTCATTTGATATGATTCATGCATGGTCTCCGGAAGACCCATGGTTATATGATGTGACGATTAGTACTAAAAACGATAAGATAGATACTTATTTTGCAATGCGGGTATTTTCGGTCGAGAAAAATGAGAGAGGAATTCCGGTTTTGTGTCTGAATCATATTCCATACTATCAGAAAGGGATTTTGGATCAGGGATATTGGTCAGATGGACTTTATACACCACCCAGCGATGCTGCTATGATTTATGATATTGTAAAAATGAAGCAATTGGGATTTTGTATGATACGAAAACATTTGAAGATAGAGTCTCAGCGTTGGTATTATCATTGTGACCGTTTGGGAATGATTGTATGGCAGGATATGGTAAATGGAGGCGAAGCATATCATCATTGGTTTGTAACATATGCGGCAACGTTGTTTGAACAGTTTGGAATACATATTGGGGATAAGCATGCTTATTTGTTATCACGGAGAATAAAAAATGGAAAAAAGGAGTTTTGTCGTGATATGAAAAAAACCATTCAGACATTGAGTATACATCCAAGTATTGCCGTTTGGGTGATTTTCAATGAGGGATGGGGACAGTTTGAAACCAAACGTTTAACGGAAATGGTTCGAAGGCTGGATCCCCTTCGATTGATCGATTCTTCCAGTGGATGGTTTGATCAGGGATGTGGAGATTTTCAGAGTCGGCATCATTATTTTTTCCGTTTATGGTTTCGAAAAAAGGATCAGCGTGCCAAGGTTTTGTCAGAGTACGGCGGGTATTGTCTGGAAATAGCGGGACATACGGAAAAAGAAAAAAAATATGGATATCGGTTTTATACCACAATTAAAGCATTTTGTGAGGCATTTGATAAGAAAGAAAAGGAATTGGAGGAAGTGTGGAAGGAACAAGGACTTAGTGCCGCAGTGTATACACAGCTTTCTGATGTAGAGGGAGAGGTAAACGGGATTTTAACTTATGACAGAAAAGTGTGTAAATATGTAGAAAAAGAGAAACGGGATGAACGGTGTATTAGATGATATATGGGAAGGTATAGGGGGAAAGTAGGAAATGGGGCTTGTCATCTTCCGGGGAAATATGGTATACTCTCGTGGAACAAGATTCATTAATTTAAGCTAAGCAATGGTCAAATCGTTCATAATAGTGGATAAAATTAAAATATATGAAAGAGACTGTTGTAAAATGAACGCATAATTTAGGCGTAGAAATGAGGTAAAAGATGTCTGAATTGGAAGAACAGATAAAGAAAAGAAGAACATTTGCCATTATTTCCCACCCTGATGCGGGTAAGACGACTCTGACAGAAAAATTTCTGCTCTATGGTGGAGCCATTAACCAGGCTGGATCCGTAAAAGGAAGAAAGACGGCAAGACATGCGGTTTCTGACTGGATGGAGATTGAAAAGCAAAGGGGGATTTCTGTTACATCTTCCGTTCTTCAGTTTGAATATAATGGAAACTGTATTAATATATTGGATACGCCAGGCCATCAGGACTTCTCAGAGGACACATATCGAACGCTGATGGCAGCGGATTCTGCTGTTATGGTAATCGATGGATCCAAAGGTGTGGAAGCGCAGACCATCAAATTGTTCAAAGTATGTGTGTTGCGTCATATTCCGATTTTTACATTTATCAATAAAATGGATCGTGAAGCCAATGATCCATTTGATCTTTTGGATGAAATAGAAAGTGTGTTGGGGATTAAAACATGCCCAATCAATTGGCCGATTGGAAGTGGAAAAAGTTTTAAAGGTGTATACGATCGGGAAACAAAAAAAATTACTACATTTGTGGCAGCTGATGCCGGTATGCATGCTCTTGATACAGATGAGATTGATTTGGAGCACGCGGAGTCTTTGATCGGAGAGTTTGCCAAGGAAAAATTGGAAGAAGATGTGGAATTGCTGGATGGTGCCAGTGAACCTTTTGATATGGAGCAGGTGCGCGCCGGAAAATTATCTCCTGTATTTTTTGGATCTGCACTTACAAATTTTGGTGTGGAAAACTTTTTACAGCATTTCCTGAAAATGACGACATCGCCTCTTCCAAGAAAGAGTGATGCAGGAGTTATTGATCCGTTTAGACCGGATTTTTCCGCATTTGTCTTTAAAATTCAGGCAAATATGAACAAAGCGCATAGAGACCGTATTGCGTTTATGCGTATCTGTTCTGGAAAATTTGAGGCGGGAATGGAAGTTAATCATGTTCAGGGCGGAAGAAAAATCAAGCTTACACAGCCACAGCAGCTGATGGCACAAGAAAGAAAAATCGTAGAAGAAGCATATGCTGGTGATATCATCGGTGTGTTTGATCCGGGTATTTTTTCTATAGGAGATACCATTTGTTCTTCCGATAAGAAATTTAAGTTCGAAGGAATACCGACATTTGCACCAGAACATTTTGCAAGAGTGCGTCAGGTAGATACCATGAAAAGAAAACAGTTTATCAAGGGTATTAGCCAGATTGCTCTGGAAGGTGCTATACAGATCTTTCAGGAATTTAATACAGGTATGGAAGAAATTATTGTGGGTGTAGTTGGTATTCTGCAATTTGATGTTTTGAAGTTCCGCCTGGAAAGTGAGTATAATGTGGAAATTCGTCTGGATCGGCTTCCATACGAGCATATTCGTTGGATTGAAAATCAGAGTGAAGTCGATGTTTCAAAGATTCAGGGAACTTCGGATATGAAGAGAATACGTGATTTGAAAGGAAATCCGCTTCTTTTGTTTGTAAATAGCTGGAGTGTTGGAATGGTTCTGGAAAGAAATCCGGGATTGAAATTATCAGAATTTGGAAATATAAGTGAGAGTATGGAATAATTTATGGGGATGCAGAAGAATGGCTGCATCCCTTTGTTGTTTTGAAGTGGAATCAGCACAAAGAAAAGATATATTGCATATGTTATTGGTAAGAAATAAAAAATGGAGCTTATATGCGTATCTGTGATCTGCGGCAAAAAGAGGTAATTAATTCTTGTAATTGTAGGAGGCTGGGATTTGTCTGTGATATTGAATTTGATATTACGACGGGAAAAGTAGTTGCCATAGTGGTGCCAGGATGCGGAAAAATTTGCGGATTATTTGGACGGGACAGTGAATATGTAATTCCTTTTCGTTGTATTCGACAAATCGGACCAGAAATTATTTTGGTTGAGATTGTAGAAGAAGATGTACTGGTAAAATGTAAATTTTAATCGAAAAACTGACGTTTTTGCTTGACCGAAAGAACAGAAATAATTATAATGAAAAAAACGTGAGAGGGGACAAAAGAATGAAATGCCCATTTTGTAATGCAGAACTGACAAAGGTAATTGATTCCAGACCTTCTGTTGATAATAATTCTATTAGAAGAAGAAGGCAGTGTGAGCGTTGCGGAAGAAGGTTTACAACCTATGAAAAGTTGGAGACATTTCCGCTTATGGTAATAAAAAAAGATAATACCAGGGAACCATATGACAGATCGAAAATAGAAGCTGGAATTTTGCGCGCCTGCCATAAAAGACCGGTTTCCATTCAACAAATTAATCAGCTGATTGATGAGGTGGAAAATACTATTTTTAATATGGATACAAAAGAAGTATCCAGTAAAGTTATCGGTGAAATGGTGATGAACAAGTTGCGGGATTTGGAAGCGGTGGCTTATGTAAGATTTGCAAGTGTATACAGGGAATTTAAAGATGTAGACACATTTGCGGATGAGCTAAAAAAGCTGATGAAGAAGGAAGAATAGATGATACTAAAACGATTTTATCCCACAGAGTGTGCAAAATCCGTATATGAAATGGATTTTGAAGCATATTACAAAAAAGGAATTCGTGGAATAATATTTGATATTGATAATACGCTTGTTCCTCATGGAGCACCGGCGGATGAAGCAGTAATAGCGTTGTTTGATAACATTCATTCTATAGGCTTAAAAACATGTTTGATTTCTAATAATAAAGAAAAGCGTGTGAAGCCGTTTGCCCAATTGGTAAAATCGCAATATATTTTTGACGCCCATAAACCGTCTGTAAAAAATTACAAGAAAGCTGTAAAAATTATGGGCATTACAGAAACACATACACTTTTTATTGGAGATCAGATTTTTACGGATATTTACGGGGCGAATCGTGCAGGTATTACCAGTATTCTTGTGAATCCAATCCATGCAAAAGAAGAGATTCAAATTATATTAAAGAGGTATCTCGAAAAAATTGTATTGTTTTTTTATAAGAAAAGTACTTCCGATCGCTAATGGTTTCGGCAATGAGAGAAAGATGGGATGATGAAAAATGAATATTGTTTTAATTGGTTTCATGGGAAGCGGAAAGACAACGGTCGGTAAGGCTTTGGCAAATAACTTGAAATTTTCATTTCTGGATACGGATGAATACATAGAAGAACGGGCAGGAATGAAAATAAGTGATATTTTTGCAACGCAAGGGGAAAAATACTTTAGAGAACTGGAAAGAAGTATTTTAGGGGAGCTGACCGACAGGGATCATACGGTGATCGCTACTGGCGGTGGTTTACCGTTGATAGAGGAAAACAGAAAAAGGTTAAAGAAAATAGGAAAGGTCATTTATCTGTCAGCAAATGAACAAACATTATGGAAGCATTTGGAAGGTGATTGTTCGAGACCACTTCTGGCCGGAGAAAATCCTAGAAAAAAAATTCAGGAATTGCTTTTAGAACGAATACCAATCTATCGCCAGGCTTCCGATTATTGTATTGAAGTTGACAATAGATGTATAGATGGGATAACAAAAGAAATAGAAAAAATTGTAAAAAGTGCTTGATCTTTATGAATAGATAGTATATAATATTTACATGTGTCTGTTGGATAAAAATCAGGCAGAATGATAAGCCAAGGAGGAAAAACGATGATTTCAGCTGGTGATTTCAGAAATGGTATTACCATTGAGATGGATAATAACGTATATCAGATTATAGAATTTCAGCATGTAAAACCTGGTAAGGGTGCTGCTTTTGTTAGAACGAAGTTAAAGGACGTTAAGAACGGAGGCGTTATAGAAAAAACATTCCGTCCTACAGAAAAGTGTCCTCAGGCACGTATTGAGCGTAAGAATATGACATATCTTTACAATGACGGTGAGTTGTATTGCTTTATGGATCCAGAAACATATGAGCAGATATCTTTGCCATTATCTGTGATCGGTGATGCTCTTAAATTTGTAAAGGAAAATGAAGAATGTAAAGTAGTAAGCCATAATGGTTCTGTCTTTGCAATTGAGCCACCATTATTTGTAGAATTGGAAATCACAGATACAGAGCCAGGATTTAAGGGTGATACAGCGACAGGAGCTACGAAGCCAGCTGTTGTGGAAACAGGAGCTACTGTATATGTACCATTATTTGTTGATCAGGGCGATAAGATTAAGATCGATACAAGAACAGGTGAATACTTGTCCAGAGCATAATAATAAGTTCCCTGTCTGTTTGCCAGATGGGGAACAAAATATGCGCCTGTAGCTCAGTGGATAGAGCAGCAGAATCCGGATCTGTGTGCGGGGGTTCGACTCCTCTCAGGCGCAATTCTCCATTGAATAAATTCTTCTCTTATTATTGGATATGAATGGGAGAAGTACAATGAATCAAAAAAATGATCGTAGTTTATATAATCAATTCTTAGAACAAATCTTAAAAGAATTCCCAACGTTAAATGAAAGAATTATTTTTTATTTTACCTCAGCAGGTGAACAGTATAGCAAATGTCAGTGTATGCCGTATAGAATGGTATATGATATGATGCTAGTATATGGAATTATGTGGGAAAATAGAAATGGTGCATATAGTATTATTCCTGTAACAAATGATATTATGAATTTATGGAAAATGCAGGAAAAAGATTTATTTGCGGAGGCAAGGAAAAATACACCATGCCTGTTGCCGGTATGCCTTCAGCCGATTGAAGAAATGTTGTCTCATGTGCTTGCCACTGAAGAAAAAAAAGAGGTACGTACGGATATGTACGTACTGACAAATAGAAACGGATGTTTGGGGGCGGCGGCGATGTTGTATGAAAATGTATTAAAAAGATTTGCGGAATCCTTGGACAGCGACTTGTATATTTTACCTTCCAGTGTTCATGAAGTGATTTTGTTGCCAATTTGGGGACAAGAGAAAGAAATTCTGCAAAATATGGTGGGAGAGATTAATGAAAAAGAAGTTCAGAAGAAAGATATTCTTTCAAATACGGTATATCGATATTTAAGAAAAACGGATCAGATTGTAAAATAAGTCAAATAATTTTTTTAAAGAAATGGAAAGGAAGAATATAAAATGCTTAATACAATTACTGGAAAAACAATATTGACCGGGCTATTGGGACGACCGGTGGAACATAGTATCTCTCCGATGATGCACAATGAAGCGTTTGCGCATCTGGAACTTCCTTATGCATATTTATGTTTTGATATAGGAGAGAAAGAACTTCCTCAGGCGGTTGAAGCATTGAAAACTTTGGGTGCAAAAGGATGGAATTGTACCTGGCCGGATAAAAATAAAATGGCAGAATTATGCGATAGTTTGTCACCTGCCGCAAAGATTATCGGGGCGGTGAATACAGTGGTGAATGATAACGGAAATTTAAAAGGCTATATTACTGATGGTACAGGATATATGATGGCTGTAAAAGATGCCGGGTATAATGTGATTGGAAGAAAAATGACGATGCTTGGGACAGGAGGAGCGGCTACGGCAATTATTGTACAGGCAGCATTGGACGGGGTTTCTGAGATTTCGGTTTTTTGCAGAAGATCCAGTCGATTTTATATGCGGACAGTGGAAATAGTATCGCTTCTTAATGAAAAAACTTCTTGTACAGTAAAGATATATGATTATGAGGAAGAGAGATTGCGTGAAGAAATAGGAACATCGTATTTGCTGGTAAATGGTACAAGTGTGGGAATGGCTCCAAATGTTCAGGATTGTTTGATAAAAGATTCCGGCGTTTTTCACAGAGATCTGGTTGTATCTGATGTGATCTATAATCCAAGGAAAACCTTGTTGTTACAGAAGGCAGAAAAGGCAGGATGTGCTGTTTTCAATGGGCTTTATATGTTGTTGTATCAGGGAGCGGAAGCCTTTTATCTGTGGACGGGAAAAAACATGCCAATTGATATTATAAAAGAAAAGTACTTTCGGTGATTGAAAATGGAAAGGTTGCATTTTGATGTCTAATTTGATAAAATAATGTGATATAAATGGACAGGAGGTAGAAATGGAACAAAAAAGACGACCATTGAAGAAAAAAAAGAGGAGTCCTTTACTGCAATTTTTGCCATATATTATTATAGTTATGATTGCGGCAGCTTTAATTGTAGCTGTAATTGTAATTACAGATAAGAAAGATGAGCAGAAAGGAAATAGTAACCAGCAAACTCAGACGACTCAGTCAGATAGCGGTCTGAATCAGGAAAATGAATCCATGCAGGTATTGACAGTTGATGAAGAGAACACTGAAATGCAGGATTCGGCAGAATTGGATTCCAATCAGAAGATTTTGAATTTGATGCAGTCATATTTTCAGGCAGAAGAAGAGGGAGATGCTGAAAAATTAAACCAGTTGGTGGATTCACCGAACCCGGTTACTCAGGAACATTTGGATATGTTAAATGAGATTATAACAGATTATCAAAATATTGTTTGTTATGTAATGAATGGATTGGATCCGTCTTCTTGGGTGACATATATTTCTTATGATATTAAATTCTTAAATGTAGATCAAACGGCTCCTTCTTTGAATCGGTATATTGTTCGAGAAAAAGAGGATGGCACAATGTATATTGATATGAATCCGGTTAATGAAGAATGGAATACATATTTGGAAGAAATAAGAAGCAGATCGGATGTAAGACAGTTATATACAGATGTAAATAATCGATATATTCAAGCATGTAATGCCAGCGAAGAACTCAGCGATTTGGTAGAAATGCTGAATAAGGGAAGTCTTGAAATGTATGAACAAAATGAGACTACCGTGTCGGAAGAAGAGTCAGTGGACAATGCTGAAAGTAGTGAAACACAGACAGAAGAAGAATAAAAAATAGCAGATGCAAACCATTTTTAACAGTTTTGTTTGTATGACGGTGTACAAATAAAAGTAAAAATGGTTTGCACTTTTTTAAATAATCGAAAAATTTTTTGACTTTTTCCCGATATGTTTTGACAATTATGGAATATTCTGTTATTCTACTAGTATAGGTCGTAATTATAACTATATAATGATAAAAAAAACATGTTGGTATTGTGCACTATAGTGAATGGAGGTGCATGCTTTTGAAAACTCTGATCGAATTATACGATAATGAAGCAATTGAAAATATTCTTGCACCAATTGCGATTCATCCGGAGCGGGTGATTTATTTATGGGATGAAAGTGTCAATGGATTGGTGGATGGAAATAGAGAAGGTGGAATTCGCCGTTTTTTAAATAGCCAAAAACCTGTTTTGAGCGCTATTTTCTATGAAATAGAATCATCGGAATTGAAAGATATCGGTAAAGAATTGGAAGGGATTCTCAGCAGGTATGAAGATTGTGTCATTGACTTTACCGGCGGAAGCGGAATACTATTTTTTGCTTTGAGTATGTATGCAAAGGATCATCATATTCCCAGTTTTTTTATTGATTTCTCCACAGGAAAAATGGTGAATCTTTTCGGATGTGAGAGACTGACCAGAGAGTTTCAAATTCCTTCATTAACTTCAAAAGAATTGTTTCGTATTACCGGGGGGAGCATGTACCGATATGGTAATTTTGAAGACATATGGAAAGAAGAAGAGTTTCAGGATGATATACGTAAAGTCTGGAAATTGTATTTTCAGGATCCGGATCATTGGCATGATCAAATGGAATATCTTGAGTATGCCAATGAACAATATGGAAGTTCTTCATCGGCTCTTACAATTCTGGCACCTGCCACAGTGAATATCCACAACAGGGTATACCAAAATAATCGAAAACTCTTGGAAGAATGGAAAAGAATCGGAATAGTACGATATTGCTACACGGAAAATGATATGATTCATATTATGTTTAAAAATGATGCCATTAAAAGATGTGTAACGAAAATGAAGTCCAGTCTGCTTTTGTATTTATATGCGTTGGCAAAATCAGCAGATTTCTTTGATGAGGTACGCATCAGTTTAATGGTAGATTCGGATGAAATAAGCCGTCAGTATCATAATATAGCCAGCAAGATTGATTTACTTCTTATGAAGGGAATTATTCCGGTCTTTGTAAAGTGTACGATTGATGTGCCTACCAGACAGGATTTGGAAGGGCTGTATATGCAAGCCAGAAAGTTTGGCGGAAGGCTGTCAAAAATGTTATTGGTTACCACAAAAGACCTAAGATATGCCCATCCGGCTATAGCTGAAGGAGCCAGAAGTTTAGGAATAGAAGTAGTAGACCGGTATGACCTTCCGCAAAAAAACTTCCTGAGTCAGTTATACTGGATTGTAAATCGGAATTAGTTTAGCTTATCATGCCTCCGACCATTCCGCAAACACCGCAGATAGCCATTGTGAGGATGGAGGAGGCAATTCCCTGTGCAATTTCTTTTTGTATAAGAAAAGAAAGAAAAATTAAAATCAGAAAATATAAAACACCAAAAAGTAAACCCCACAAAAACTTTTTGTGTTGCATCGATTTTCCTATTATAAAACCACCGGTCAAACAGGAAATGATGTAAATTGCATAAATACCGATGCGAAGTTGATTTTGAGGCATTTTCATTTTGT
This sequence comes from Lachnospiraceae bacterium, assembly GCA_026169045.1. Classification (GTDB taxonomy): domain Bacteria; phylum Bacillota; class Clostridia; order Lachnospirales; family Lachnospiraceae; genus Fimimorpha. The sequence goes on from JAPFDH010000059.1 coordinate 16,999, forward strand.
AAAACAAAAAGGCTAAAGCAAAAAGCATAATACCTGTTAAGACGTATGTAAAAAACAGGCTTTTAATAAAAAATAAAATTTTCGGATTTAATTTCATAACTCCCTCCTAAGTGGGTTATGATGCAGTGTATGATAGAAATGAGCAAATTATGCATGTACAATATAGAAGATAAGGATATGATAAGATAGAACAATCAAAATATATCACAAGTAAAAATGAGGAGTGACAAAAAATGGATTCAAGTGATGTCATACAGCTGATCGGATTATTGATATTATTGGTTTTATCCGCATTTTTTTCATCAGCAGAAACAGCATTTGTTACATGTAGTAAAATTAGAATGCGATCTCTGGAAGAAGATGGAGATAAAAGAGCCAGAACAGTTATTCGAATACTGGATAATAAGTCAAAAATGCTTAGTGCCGTGCTGATCGGGAATAACATTGTTAATTTGACCGCATCATCATTGGCTACAATTTTAGCAACCCGTTTTTTTTCCAGAATGACGCCGGGAATTGCAGCAGCGGGTCCTGGTATTGCCACTGGTATTTTAACAATATTGGTACTTATTTTCGGAGAAATATCTCCTAAAACAGTGGCTACAGGAAATGCTGACAAGATGGCTTTAGCATATGCTCGGGTGATTTATATTCTTATGAAAGTATTGACCCCTGTCATTATTGTTATTAATTTTTTAGCGCACGGATTTATGAAAATATTTCATATTGATCCGGAGGCAAAACAGGCATCTATAACCGCAAGTGAATTGAGAACAATTGTGGATGTCAGCCACGAAGAGGGTGTGATTGAAAATGAAGAGCACAAGATGATTAAAAATGTCGTAGATTTTGGAGATTCGCAGGCAAGAGATGTGATGGTTCCGAGAATCGATATGACATTTGTACAGGCAGATGCTACTTATGATGAATTGATGGCTATTTTTAAGGAAGATATGTATACCAGGATACCGGTATATGAAGATACGACAGATGATGTGGTCGGAATCATTAATATGAAAGATGTGCTACTGTATAGTCAGGAAACAGATTTCTCTATCAGAAAGCTGATGCGTAAATCACATTTTACTTACGAGTCGAAAAAAATATCTGAATTATTAGTGGAGATGCGTCGCACGTCTTCCAGTATTACGATTGTTTTAGATGATTATGGTGCAACAGCCGGTTTGATCACTCTGGAGGATTTGATTGAAGAGATTGTTGGGGAAATCAGAGATGAGTTTGATGAAAACGAAAAAGATCAGATTGAAAAGGTTGGAGATTTTGAATATTTGGCAGAAGCTTCCATAAAATTAGAGGATTTCAATGAGTATGTTGGTTCCGATCTGGAGTCAGAGGAATATGATACACTGGGCGGATTTGTGATGGAACAATTGGATCGTCTTCCAAGGAAGGGTGAAACATTGACTTGGGAAAATATGGAGTTTGTTGTAGAAGCCATAGAAAAAAATCGAATGGACAAAATCCGCGTTTTTGTCCATCAGAATTTTTCAGAAACCGTTGACCAGGAAAATCCGTAAAAATGTATTGTATAGGAGGATTCTTCAAGAATCTGACGAAAAGTAATTGCGAAGACAAAAAGGATATGGTATACTGAAAACGATAATAAAGTGGTAAGGGCAAACGATACCGCTTGATTTTATATAGTATATGGAGGATGAATCATGAAGAGAATTAAGACTTTAACAACAAAGACATTAAAGAATACAATGAAGAAGGGCGGATGTGGAGAATGTCAGACATCCTGTCAGTCTGCTTGTAAAACATCCTGTACAGTTGGAAATCAGAGCTGCGAGAACAACAAATAATAGCAGAAGCTGAAAGCAAACAACAGGCGTTCGATAAGACAAAATAAAAAGATTCGATGGGTCTGTATGGAGAAGAAAGCCGAGGGGGATTCCTCCTCGGCTTTGCAATGTTAATGAATGGAAAATGTTCGGTATGGAAAAGAATCATACCAATCACAAGATTTATAGGAGGAAATGCTGTGATTCACCAGTATAAAAGTAATGGGTATAACATCGTATTAGATATTAATTCCGGATCGGTTCATGTCGTGGATGATGTGGTGTATGATGTGGTTCCATTATTTGAAGAAAATGGAAAACAAGAGATTATAGATTCTTTAAAAAGCAAATATGCGGTTGAAGAGATTGAGGAAGCGATTGAGGAAGTAAAGGAATTAAAAGAAGCAGAACTTCTGTATACTCCAGATATTTATCGTCAATATATTACAGATTTCAAAAAGAGAGAAACAGTTGTAAAGGCATTATGTCTGCATATTGCTCATGATTGTAACCTGGCTTGCAAATATTGTTTTGCTGAAGAAGGGGAGTATCATGGAAGAAGAGCGTTAATGAGCTACGAAGTAGGAAAAAAAGCACTTGACTTTTTGATTGCAAATTCTGGTAACCGCATTAATCTGGAAGTTGATTTTTTTGGCGGGGAACCACTGATGAATTGGGATGTGGTAAAACAGTTAGTGGAATATGGACGCTCTCAGGAAAAAATTCATAATAAAAAGTTTCGTTTTACACTGACGACAAATGGTGTATTGCTTAACGATGAGATTATGGAATTTTGTAATCGGGAAATGAGCAATGTGGTACTCAGTCTGGATGGAAGAAAGGCAGTTAACGACCAGATGCGTCCATTTCGTAACGGAAAGGGCAGTTATGATTTAATTGTACCAAAGTTTCAGAAGTTTGCTGAAAGCCGAAATCAGACAAACTATTATGTACGTGGAACTTTTACCAGGGAAAATCTGGATTTTTCTCAAGATGTTATCCACTTTGCTGATTTGGGATTTAAGCAGATGTCTATAGAACCTGTCGTAGGATTACCGGAAGAGCCATATGCGATTCGGGAAGAAGATTTGCCTCAAATTATGGAAGAATATGATAAATTGGCAAAGGAATATATCAAAAGAAAGAAGGAAGGAAATGGTTTTAATTTCTTCCATTTTATGATTGATTTGGAACAGGGACCATGTGTGGCAAAACGTTTGTCCGGTTGTGGATCCGGTACAGAATATTTGGCAGTAACTCCTTGGGGAGATTTGTATCCATGTCATCAGTTTGTAGGGGAAGAAAAGTATCTTCTTGGTAATGTGGACACAGGAATCATCAGAAAAGATATTTGTGATGAATTTAAGTTGTGTAATGTTTACGCAAAGGATAAGTGTCAGAAATGCTTTGCAAAGTTTTATTGCAGTGGCGGATGTGCAGCTAATGCATATAAATTCCATGATTCCATAACAGATGCATATGATATTGGTTGTGAGATGCAGCGTAAACGTGTAGAATGTGCTATTATGATTAAAGCGGCCTTAGCGGATGAGTAAATAAAAGATTAAAATGATAATGGATAATAACAGGTTTTGCCTGTTACAATAACCACATCGTTATTGAAGTGGGATAAAGGAAAAAGAAATCATTAAAGGAGAAAGAAAACGATGAGCAAGAAGAAAGGGATCATCAGTCTGGTTGCCGTTTTGGCAGTGACAGCGCTGGTTCTCTATACCGCTATTTTTGGTATAGGAGAAGATGGATCTGGCAGTATGGCTGATATTAATCTTGGTCTGGATTTACGTGGCGGTGTCAGTATTACTTATGAGGCTGTAGAAGAAAATCCGTCGGAACAATCCATGGAAGATACGAAAGAAAAATTACAGGATCGTGTTGAAAATTATTCTACGGAATCACAGGTATATATGGAAGGATCCAATCGTATTACCATTGATATTCCTGGGGCAACAGATGCCAATGAGATTTTAAAAGAACTGGGAGAACCAGGTACTTTGATTTTCTGTACAGATGCCAATGATCCGGAAGGAACTATGGTTATGGATGGAAACGATATTAAGAATGCGCAGGGCTATATGAACAGTCAGGCAACGGATTCAAGAGATCGTTACATTGTGCAATTGACGCTGACGGAAGACGGACGTCAGAAATTTGCCGCTGCAACAGAAGAATTGGCAGAGACACAGGGTGTTCTTTATATTATTTATGATGGTGAAGTAGTAAGTGCACCTCGCTGTGAACAAAAAATTGATAGTGAAACTTGTGAAATTAATGGTATGAGCAGCTTAGATGAAGCAAATAAATTGGCTTCTACGATTCGTATCGGTGCTCTTCCGGTTGAGTTAAAAGAATTGCGTTCCAGTGTTGTCGGAGCAAAATTGGGAGAGGAAGCAGTACAGACAAGTTTGTTGGCAGGTGTCATTGGTCTGGCAATTATTATTGTGTTTATGATTGCTGTATATCGTATGCCGGGATTTGCTGCTTCTATTGCATTAATTTTATATACAGGAATGATTATTGTTCTTTTAAGTGCGTTTAATCAGGAAATTACGCTGACACTTCCGGGAATTGCCGGTATTATATTGAGTATTGGTATGGCAGTAGATGCCAATGTCATTATTTTTACCCGTATAAGAGAAGAAATAGGTATGGGAAAAAATGTCAATACAGCAATAAAGGCAGGATTTTCGAAAGCGTTATCTGCGATTATTGATGGAAATGTGACGACACTTATTGCAGCAGCCGTTCTTTATATTATCGGTTCAGGTACTGTACGTGGATTTGCTCAGACATTAGCTCTTGGTATTGTGCTGTCCATGGTTACAGCGTTATTTGTTACAAGAACTCTTATAAAAGCATTGTATGCAATGGGACTTCAAAGTGAAAAGTTGTATGGAAAAGTAGTACACAAAAAAACATGGAACTTCCTGGGAAAGAAAAACCTTTGTTTTGTTTTATCGGGTATTGTTATATTAGTAGGTATTGGAACCATGGTGTTCTATGGAGTTAAAGGTGACGCTTTGAATTATGGCTTGGATTTCAAGGGTGGTACTTCTACCAGCGTTACATTTAATGAAAACCGTACAATCAGCCAGTTAAATGATGAAGTGAAACCGGTTGTTGCTGAGGTAACAAAAGATAATGATATTCAGCTTACTCCAGTGCAGAACAGTAATGAGGTAAGTATTAAGACAAGGGAATTAACCCAAGAAGAACGAGAAACTTTATATCAGAAGTTGACAGAAAACTTCGGTGTAGATGAATCCACGATTACATATGAGAATATTGGTGCGACTGTCAGTGGTGAAATGCAGAAATCTGCTATACAGGCAGTTGTTATAGCAGCGATCTTTATGCTGATCTATATCTGGTTCCGATTTAAAGATATTAAATTTGCTTCCAGTGCTGTAGCAGCCCTTATTCATGATGTATTAGTTGTGGTAGCATTTTATGCTGTGCTGCGTTGGTCTGTGGGAAATACATTTATAGCTTGTATGTTGACCATTGTGGGTTATTCCATCAATGCGACTATCGTCATTTTTGACCGTATTCGTGAAAACCTAAAAGAGAAAAAGATGGAATTGGCAGAATTGGTTAATTTATCTATTAGTCAGACATTGACCAGAAGCATTAATACTTCCCTTACAACGGTTATTATGGTTATCGTTTTGTATATTCTTGGTGTAGAATCCATTCGTGAATTTGCACTGCCGTTGATTGTGGGAATTGTGGCAGGTACATATTCGTCTGTATGTGTGACCGGTGCTTTGTGGTATGTTATGAAAGTAAAATTTTCCGGAAAAAAGGATAAGGAATCTTTTAAAAAGCAAACAGAGAAGAAAGCTGTTAAGAGATAATTATCGCAGATAGAAGGAATGGAAACGAAGTTAAGGGATGCTGTGAAAATCTAAAATATGGTTTTGCGGCGTCCCTTTTCTGGACAGGAATATATGAAAAAGAGAAAGCATTGTGTTGTATATGAGAGAAAGGAGGACATATGTATAAAATACTGACAACTGATGGAAATGCCAAACGAGCAGAATTTACGACTGTACATGGAACCATTCAAACACCTGTATTTATGAATGTGGGAACTGTAGCAGCAATTAAAGGCGCTGTTTCCACCATGGATCTGAAAGATATCCATACACAGGTGGAACTTTCGAATACCTATCATCTTCATTTGCGTCCTGGTGATGAAGTGGTAAAAAAATTAGGAGGCCTTCATAAGTTTATGAATTGGGATCGACCGATTTTGACGGATTCCGGTGGTTTCCAGGTGTTTTCTTTGGCGGGAATGAGAAAAATAAAAGAAGAAGGGGTGTATTTCCGTTCTCATATTGATGGACATAAAATATTCATGGGTCCGGAAGAAAGTATGCAGATTCAGTCAAATCTAGGTTCCACGATTGCTATGGCTTTTGATGAGTGTCCTTCGTCTGTTGCAGAACGTTCTTATATTCAAAAATCCGTGGATCGAACGGCCAGATGGCTGGAACGGTGCAAAAAAGAAATGCAGAGATTAAATAGCCTGGATGATACGATAAATAAACACCAATTATTATTTGGAATTAATCAGGGAGGCATTCTGGAAGATATAAGAATCGAACATGCTAAAAGAATCCGCGAATTGGATTTGGATGGATATGCAGTGGGCGGTTTGGCTGTGGGAGAAAGCCATGAAGAAATGTATCATATTTTAGATGCTGTGGTTCCTTTTTTACCAAAAGATAAACCAACGTATTTAATGGGAGTGGGAACGCCGGCCAATATTTTGGAAGCAGTCGATCGCGGGGTTGATTTTTTTGATTGTGTATACCCGTCCAGAAATGGAAGACATGGACATGTATATACCAAAAAGGGAAGATTGAACTTATCCAATGCAAAATTCCAACTGGATGACAGACCATTGGAGGAAGGATGTCAGTGTCCGGCATGTCAGCATTACAGCAGAGCATATATCCGGCATCTGCTGAAAGCCGGGGAAATGTTGGGAATGAGGCTTTGTGTACTTCATAATTTGTATTTTTATAATAATTTAATGACTGAAATACGACAAGCCATTGACAATCACACGTATAAAGAGTATAAATGTAATATGCTGGCATCTATGGAAGCCGGGGAATAACACAGGAGGAATGGAATATGCATTTTTTAACTTTAACTGAAAGCGGCGGAATGTCGATCATGGTTATTGTGGTTTACTTAGTAGTGATCGTAGGTGCCATGTATTTCATCGCGATCAGACCACAGAAGAAACAGCAGAAAGAGCAGCAGGCACTTCTGGCATCATTGGAGGTCGGAGATACTGTATTGACAACTTCTGGATTCTATGGTGTATTGATTGATATTACAGAAGATACCGTTATTGTAGAATTTGGCAATAATAAAGCGTGTAGAATCCCAATGCAGAAGTCGGCAATTGTGCAGGCAGAAAAGCCGGAAGAGTAAATAAGAACTGTCGTAGTACAGTCAGCTGAATGAATGGAGAACAGTAGGTATAAAGTAAATTTTATACGAACTGTTCTCTTTTTTGCTGGAAAAATTGTGAAAAATGTGATATCTTTAGTTAAAGTTAGATGATAGTTACAGTCGAAGAAAGGGAGGCTTATATATGAAGATAGGAGCATTAGAAGCGGGTGGAACAAAGATGGTTTGTGCGATAGGAGATGAGAACGGGAATATTTTTGAAAGAATATCGATTCCGACAGAAACGCCTGAGGTTACGGTACCGCGTCTGATTGAGTATTTTAGTGATAAGAAGATAGAAGCATTGGGAATAGGATGTTTTGGACCGATTGATCTGAACCGAAATTCTGAAACTTATGGTTATATTACTACAACGCCTAAAATTCCATGGAGAAATTTTGATATGGTAGGGGCTTTTCAAAAGGCTCTTCACGTGCCTGTAGGATTTGATACGGATGTGAATGGATCTGCTCTGGGTGAAGCTACATGGGGAATTACAAAAGGGTTGGAAAACAGTGTTTACATTACCATTGGAACCGGTGTGGGAATGGGAATCATATCAAATGGTAAAGTTCTTCACGGGATGATGCATCCGGAAGCAGGACATATTATACTGAAAAAACATCCGCTGGATCAATATGAGGGAAAATGTCCGTATCATAAGACTTGTCTGGAAGGATTGGCAGCAGGACCGGCGATAGAAGCAAGATGGGGGAAAAAAGGGATTGAATTGGCAGATCGGAAAGAAGTCTGGGAACTGGAGGCATATTATATAGGACAGGCTCTGGTTGACTTAATTCTTGTACTTTCGCCACAGAAAATTGTTTTAGGCGGCGGAGTTATGCATCAGGAACAATTGTTGGGACTTGTTAAAGAGGAAGTGAAAAAGCAGTTAAATGGATATATAAAGACAAAGGAGATGGAAGATTTGGATGAATATATTGTGCTTCCGAGTCTCAATGATAATCAGGGAATTATGGGGGCGATCCGTTTAGCTCTGGATGAGAAAGAGGGGATAAAGCGTGTCTGATTTGATTTTTTTGAAACCTGTTTTGAAAGAGAATATTTGGGGGGGAAATCGATTAAAACAATTTGGATATGATATTCCCAGTGACCATACGGGAGAATGTTGGGGAATTAGCGCACACATGAATGGAGACTGTATTGTAGATGGCGGATTCTATGATGGCTGGTCATTAAGTGAATTGTGGGAAAAACATCGGGAATTATTTGGTAACATACAAATGGATCGATTTCCTCTTTTGGTTAAAATTATAGACGCCAAAGAGGATTTGAGTATTCAGGTTCATCCGGATGATACATACGCCAATGAACATGAACATGGATCTCTTGGAAAAACGGAATGCTGGTATGTGTTGGATTGTGATTCTGATGGAAAAATTGTAATTGGTCATCATGCTAAAAATAAGGCGGAATTGAAAAATATGATTGAACAGAAACGCTGGGAAGAGTTGATTCGTATGGTTCCGATTAAAAAAGGGGACTTTTTTCAAATTAATCCTGGTTGTATCCATGCCATTAAAGCAGGAACCTTGATTTTGGAAACGCAGCAAAACAGTGATATTACATATCGTGTCTATGATTATGACAGATTATCCGATGGAAAACCAAGAGAATTGCATATCAAACAAAGTATCGATGTAATTGAAGCACCATATCGGGCGGCTGAGATCGATCCTAGGGTGACGGTTGAACATGGGGTGACAATTACTTCGTTTGTGGAATGTGATTATTATCAGGTAAAAAAACTAGATGTGGACAAAACTGGTCAAATAGAATTTCATGCTCCTTTTACCAATGTTAGTGTGATTGAGGGTGAGGGAACAATCAATGGGAAGAAAATAGAAAAAGGAACTCATTTTATTGTTCCTTTTGAATACGGTACCTGTTGTTTTAGCGGTACATTATCATTGATCGTTTCCAGCATATGAAGAGAAAAAAACCTCCTATTTATTTCAAAAATCTTACAAAAAACTAACGAAAAAGACAAAAAACTGTATAAAAACAGTCTGCTACAATTGACTATATATGGTGGATATGATAAAATATTACCATATAGATTTAAAAAAAATAAAAAGAGGAGGTGCGATACCCAGTCAGAATAAGCATAATCACTTTTTGGGTGTGAGTCGGATGGATTATGCAGGACTGGGTATTCATTTAAGGATGAGAAATCATATGTTGCTGACGCAGAGCGAAGTAGAAATTATGGAAATTTTATGGGAAACCGGTGCAGAGGGAAAAAAGATTACGATTTTGGAACTGATTGATGCCATTAATAGTAAATATGATCGTGAATTAAAGCGTCAGACAGTATCCACATTTTTGTCCCATCTGGTAAGTAAAGGTGTTGCTGATTACACGAAAAAGAGTAAAATTTCTTATTATGTGCCAGTTATTACAAGGGAAGAATATGCTGCTATTCTGCATAAAGAATTGCTGGATACCTGGTATAACGGGGACGTGGTATCTTGTGTGAAATCTTTGATTACAAATGCCAAATTAAGTAAGAAAGAGATGGAAAAGGTAAAAGAGGAGATAAATGCACTTTAACACGCAATTGGTATATTTTATAGGAACGGAAAGTTTAACTGGAGCAATAATTGTTATCGGTTTGATGCTGATATTAGGTATCATACATAATTTTTTCCCCAGTTTTTCCCGGCGTCATGTAGTAGGCTGGATTGGAATAGCTGGGTTTATAGTTCCGTTTTGGTATATGATACGCTGGGTAATGCACGTGGGAATATCCAGCTATCTGTATGGAGCTATTTCAGATGAAATAAGTATGTTCTATGGAGCCTTTGTTGGCAGATGGGCTGCTGTGATATTGATTATTTGGACAGCCGGTTTGTTATGTGGATTTGTTCTGTTTATTTTAAAACAAATACGATTGCGCCGGATCATCAAGGAATCTGTACGGGTAAATGACCCTTCTATTTTGTACTTATTAGAAGAATTACAAGAAAGTTTTGGTATTTGTCATGATATTACTATTTTATATCATCCGGCTTTGACGTCTCCTGGATGTGCCGGAATATGGAAACCGTGTATTGTGATGAATCAGGCGGCTATTAAAAGGGAAAATGTTTACTCGGTTTTGTGTCATGAGCTGATTCATATAAAAAAGAAAGACGTTTTGTTTCAGTATGTGATTGATATTGTTTCTATTTTTCATTGGTTTAATCCTTTGATTCATCTCTTTCGCTTTGTAATGATGAAACAAATGGAATATGGATGTGATACATATGCTCTTTGGCATACAGGGTGGCGCGTCAGTTCGGAAGATTATATTGCTACGATCAGTAGGGTAATTCAGAAAAAAGAGAAAAAAGTGGTATATGTTTTACCCTTTGGCGGGAAATATGAGGAGAGAAAAAACAGAGTCCGATACTTAAAAAAGATGGCATCAATAAAATGGAAAACATCGACGGCTTGTATTGTATTGATGGGAATTATTTTTTTGAGTACATCGGTGACGGTATATGCCGCAAATGAGACATTCACAAACTCATATATTACATGGCTGAAAAGTGATACAAGTGAAGCGATATATGAGGGAGAGGGAGAGCCGATAAAAGAATGCGAATCGGAGTATGTGACAGAAGAAGTAGAGACAGAGGAAGAACAAGATCTTTCTTGGATGGATAGGTGGATTTCGGCTAATTGGCTATTAATGGGAAAGCAGACCATGGTTTCTGAAGGATTCGAGGGGAGTGCCGGAGAATATTGTAATGTAACGATGAGTGGTAATACAGGGGATGATTATGAAGTAGGAATTATACAACCGGATGGAGAGACGATTTGGGTTCATGTGAATGATACAGGAAGGCATGAATTTAAATTGGAACAAAATGGAAAGTATCGTCTGGCTGTCAAAAATAATTTAGAAAGCGAATTACAAGTGGATGTTATGTTCTTTTTAGAAAAGCGTTCTGTCCAAGATGATTATATGGTGATATCGTAAAAGCTGGGATTTTAGAAAATATTGTTCTGGTGTTTAAAAGACAGGCGACCGTAACGAAAAATGATTTTGTTAGGGTTCGCCTGTTTTTTGTATGGATGAAATTATAAATGAAGTATATGAATTCCAAGAAAATTTCGGATACATACAGATGCACCTCCAAGGAGTATAGCGGTGTCTTGGAGTGTTGATGGGACAATGGGGCAACATTTATGTTGATGGGAAGATGGCTGTATCAATTTGGCAATATTATGGCCGGGACCTGTATGCTTGGACGCATTCGTTAAATTTTCCTGTATCATGGGAATGATATCCGGAAGGTATGAGGTAAAAGAACTGTTAATAATAATAATATCAGGATCAAATATAGTTGTAATATTGTTAATTGCAATTGCCATGTACGTTACAAAGGTTTGAATGGCCTGGATTGCAAAAACGGAATGATGCTGGTAAGCAGTAATAAGGTCATCCACAGAAGGAGACAAATGAGAAGAAAGGGAAGCATATTCTTTTAAGATGGCTGATTCCGATGCATATTGTTCGATACAGCCATGATTTCCGCAGGGACAAAGACGACCATTTGGTTGGACAATGGTATGGCCGAATTCTCCAGCAAAACCATTTCTTCCGGTATAAAGGCGATGATTCAAGATCAGACCTAATCCGATACCAGTATGGATACTTAAATTTACCATATTGGAGTAGTCATGGCAGAAGGTTTTTTCTCCTAAAGCTGAAAAATTAGCTTCATTTTCAATAAAAATCGGAATATGAAATTCCTTTTCCAGTTCTTCTGACAGATTGATATCCGTAAGGTCATAGTAGGGACAAAACAGAATTTTATTATCACGAACTGCAGCGTGGACGCCGACGGTGATGCCAACTACTCCGTGAACGGTTGGCGGAAGTTCGTCCATAATTGTGTGGATTATTTTTTTTAAAGGAGTAAGCAGGGCCTGTGGAGAATAGTGATTGGCATATTGGTATAAGCGGCAGTTTTCACCGCGGAGGTTACATGTCATAAGTATGATTTGTTTTCCGGTAAGATCAATTGAGATAACATGACCATTCTCTTTGGCAAATGTAAGCATAATTGGTTTTCGGCCTTTTGATGTGTCTCGGCTGCCTGTTTCGCGAATGAGCTGATGATCCAAAAGCTGTTTGACGATCGCTGAAACAGTGGCTTTTGTTAAACCAAGGAGGTTGGAAAGTTCTGCTCGGGATATGGGATCATGTTGAATAATTGCCTCCAGAACCAGGCGTGTATTCAGATCACGGATCATTTCCTGCTTTCCTGCTTTCATAATTTGTATACCTCCTAAACTAATTATAACAGTATCGTATCATAAAGATTAAAAATGCGCAAATATTTTTTGCTATATGGGGTGTCAGTAAAAAATTAATGAAAGAAAATAGAATATATTTTTGCCAATCTTATTTATAATTAGGGATAATAATGAAGAATATTTTCTTGACATTCATTTTATTCTGTAGTAGAGTAAAAATATCTTATTTAGTTTAGAATGTAAATTAAATAACACTTTGTGATATTATTGTGTAAAGGAGAGCGTAAAGATGAATAACACACCAGAAGTAAAATTGGGAATTATAGCAGTGAGCCGAGACTGTTTTCCAATGACTCTTTCAGCCAGAAGAAGAGCAGCAGTAGTAAATGCCTATCAAAAGAAAGGCGGAGAAATTTTTGAATGTCCAGTTACTGTTGAAAATGAAACAGATATGCTGAAAGCAGTGGATGAAGTAAAGAAGAATGGATGTAATGCTCTTGTAGTATTTCTTGGAAATTTTGGTCCGGAGACCAGTGAAACGTTAATTGCAAAAGAATTTCATGGACCGATTATGTATGCGGCTGCTGCCGAAGAGACAGGGGATAGTCTTTTGGATGACAGAGGGGATGCATACTGTGGTATGCTGAATTTAAGTTATAACTTGAAATTGCGTAATATTCGGGCTTATATTCCGGAATATCCAGTGGGAACAGCGGAAGATGTGGCAGATATGATTGCAGATTTTGTTCCGATTGCGAGAACAATGATTGGTCTTGGAAAACTTAAAATTATTTCTTTTGGACCTCGTCCACAGGATTTCCTGGCATGTAATGCCCCGATTAAACAATTATATAATCTGGGTGTAGAGATTGAAGAAAATTCCGAATTGGATTTATTTGCTTCTTTTAATGATCATAAGGATGATGAAAGAATCCCGGCGGTTGCTGAAGACATGGCGAAGGAACTGGGGGAAGGAAACAAACTTCCTGGTATTTTACCAAAATTGGCACAGTATGAGTTAACGCTTCTTGACTGGGCAGAAGGACATAAGGGATCCAGAGAATTTGTGGTATTTGCTAATAAGTGTTGGCCGTCATTCCAGACACAGTTCGGATTTGTTCCTTGTTATGTGAACAGCCGTTTGGCAGCAAAGGGAATTCCGGTATCCTGTGAAGTGGATATTTACGGTGCGCTCAGTGAATACATTGGTACATGTATCAGCCAGGATGTTGTAACTTTACTGGATATCAATAATTCTGTGCCCAGGGATATGTATGAGACCGAAATCAAAGGAAAGTATTCATATACATTAAAAGACACATTTATGGGCTTCCATTGTGGAAATACGGCAGCATGTAAATTATCATTTAAAGAAATGAGAAATCAAAAGATTATGGCAAGAACATTGCCGGAGGAAGTTACATACGGAACTCTGGAAGGCGATATTATGCCGGGTGAAATTACGTTTTTCCGGTTACAAAGTACAGCAGATGCTAAACTGCGTGCTTATGTGGCAGAGGGAGAAATTCTTCCTGTAGCTACCCGGTCTTTTGGGGCAATTGCTGTTTTTGCCATTCCGGAAATGGGACGTTTCTATCGTCATGTGTTAATTGAGAAAAATTATCCGCATCATGGAGCAGTAGCATTTGGCCATTATGGTAAACTTATGTTTGAAGTATTTAAATATCTTGGTGTAGAAGAAATTGGATTTAACCAGCCAAAAGAAATGCGTTATCCGACAGAAAATCCATTTGCATAATAAGTGGATGCTGGAACGATCAGCGTGTCCGGAACAGGCAAGGAACGTTCCGGACACGCTTTTCTATGTTTATTATATTGATTGATGGGAGGTAACTATGCTTTATATCGGGATTGATTTGGGAACGTCAGCTGTAAAATTATTAATGATGGATGAACAGGGTACAATCCGAAAGATTGTATCCAGAGAATATCCCATTTATTTTCCAAATCCAGGATGGTCAGAACAAAATCCGGAAGACTGGTTTGATGCCAGTATGGACGGATTAAAGGAATTGGTTGAATGGAGCGGAGACGAACAAATAGGAGGAATCAGTTTTGGTGGTCAGATGCATGGCCTTGTAATATTGGATGAAGAGGATCGTGTGATTCGTCCCGCAATTTTGTGGAATGACGGAAGAACCGGAGAAGAAACGGATTATTTGAATCAGGTGATAGGAAAGGAAACATTATCGGCATGTACTGCTAATATTGCATTTGCAGGTTTTACAGCCCCCAAATTGCTATGGGTAAAGAAAAATGAGCCAGACAATTTTAAGCGGATCAGTAAAATTATGCTTCCCAAAGATTATCTGGCATATCGGTTAACCGGTGTGCATACAACGGACCCATCGGATGCATCCGGAATGTTACTGTTTGATGTAAAGAATAGGTGTTGGTCGGATGACATGTTGAGAATCTGTGGCATCAGAAAAGAACAGATGCCGAAGGTGATGGAAAGTTATGAGATTATTGGTACATTAAAATCCGAGATAAGAGAAAAACTAGGAATTACTTATTCAGTAAAAGTAGCTGCAGGAGCCGGTGATAATGCTGCTGCTGCTGTGGGTACCGGAACTGTAGGTGAGGGAAAGTGCAACCTTTCTTTGGGAACCAGTGGAACAATCTTTATTTCCAGCAGGACATTCCAGGTAGACAGTCATAATGCACTCCATGCATTTGCCCATGCGGATGGATATTATCATCTGATGGGATGTATGTTAAGTGCTGCCAGCTGTAATAAGTGGTGGATGGACGGTATTTTGGAAACAAAAGAATATCAGAAAGAACAGGATAAAATAAAAAAACTGGGGGAAAATCAGGTATATTTCCTGCCATATCTCATGGGAGAGCGTTCACCTCATAATGATCCGGCAGCACGGGGAACATTTATCGGAATGACAATGGATACAACGCGGGAAGAGATGACACAGGCTGTTTTAGAGGGTGTGGCATTTGCATTGAGAGATTCTTTGGAAGTAGCCAGATCCTTAGGCATCAAAGTGACCAGCTCTAAGATTTGCGGAGGTGGCGCGAAAAGTAGTTTGTGGAAACAAATGATAGCAAACATATTGAATGTCCGTTTGGATATTGTGGCCTGTGAAGAAGGCCCTTCTTATGGAGGTGCGATTCTGGCGGCTGTTGGATGTGGAGAATATGCATCCGTAGAGGAAGCATCCGAAAAAATTGTAAAAGTTATAGATACGGTGGAGCCGGAGGAATGTCTTGTAAAGAAATATGAAGAAAAATATCAAAAATTCAGACAGATATATCCAAAAGTGAAAGAATTGTTTCCAATTATTGCCGGTTAGCGGTATAATAAAATAGTTATGTAACATGTAGTTTAATGCTTTAACGAAAGAGAGTGTGTGGAGTATGTTTTGTATTAAAAATGGTATGGTACATGATGCGATTCATCCGGAAGCCTATCAGGCAGATATCTTAGTAAAAGATGGAAAAATTGCAGGAATAGGTAAGGATTTAAATGTTCCGGAAGATGTGGAAATTGTAGATGTTTCCGGGTTATCTGTATATCCGGGGTTTGTAGAAGCCCATGGACATATGGGATTAGATGGTTATGGAATTGGATATGAAGGTCAGGATTACAATGAATTGGGAGACATTGTTTCACCACAACTTAGGGCAATTGATGGAATTAAGCCAGGAGATTATGCATTTAAAGAGGCAGCGGCAGCGGGGGTTACCTGTGTATCCGTGGGTCCCGGAAGTGCCAATGTGCTGGGCGGAACGTTTACAGCCATCAAAACTGCCGGTATCTGTGTAGACGATATGGTAGTAAAAAAAGAGACGGCTATGAAGTGTGCATTTGGAGAAAATCCTAAGCGTATTTATAAGGACAAAGGAAATTCGTCCCGTATGTCAACAGCGGCAAAATTACGCGAGATGCTTTTTAAGGCAAAAGAGTATAATGAAAAAATACTGGCGGCAGGAGAGGATGAAGCAAAACGTCCTCCGTTCGATATGAAACTGAATGCACTTCTTCCGGTTATTCGCCGTGAAATTCCTTTAAAAGCTCATGCGCATCAATTGGATGATATGTTTACCGCTATTCGCATTGCGAAGGAATTTCATGTAAAACTTACATTGGAACATTGTACTGAGGCACATCTGGCAGCAGAAAAGCTGGCAGAAGAGCGTATACCCATGGCAGTAGGGCCAACATTCAATAATGCTACGAAATATGAAGTTCGTAAAAAGACATGGGAAACACCAGGAATTCTGGATCGTGCCGGATGTCAGGTATCAATCATCACAGATTCTCCGGTTATTCCGCAGAGATATCTGCCTATATGTGCCGGATTTGCTGTCCAGGCAGGAATGGATCCATTTCATGCATTACAGGCTATCACGATTAACCCTGCAAAACATATTGGTATAGAGGAACGTGTGGGATCGTTGGAAGTAGGGAAAGATGCAGATATTGTAGTGACGGACGGATGTCCTTTTGAAGTGAGCACATCTGTGAAGCATGTGTGGATTGATGGAAAAGAACAACCAACTGATGTGAGATATGAAGAGCCATAATCCCGGTCAAACAGTCATATGTGCGCATACGAAAAAATAATATAACTATAAGTTATGGAAAAGTATGCTTAATAGATATGCTGGAAATAGCTAAAATTCATTGACAAAGAAGTTTATCACTGCTATCATGAATGAAAATGAAATAAACAGAAGGACCCGATGGGTCACAGAAAACGAGGTGTTTATGAGTAAAGTTGTTTTATCCTTGCTTCTGGATAATCAGGTTGGTGTGTTAAGCCGGGTGGCAGGATTATTCAGCAGAAGGGGTTATAATATTGATAGTATTACCGCTGGCGAGACGGAAAATCCAAATCGCACCCGTATGACGATAGTGGCCAGAGGAGAACCAGAAGTTTTGGAACAGATTGAAAAACAGCTGGCTAAACTTGTGGATGTGGTGGATATCAAAATGCTTCCGTTAGAGGAATCTGTATGTAGGGAACTGATTTTAATTAAAGTCGGTGTGACATCGGAGGAACGTCAGCAGGTTATAGCTATTGCCGATATATTCCGCGCACGTATTGTGGATGTGGCATTTGATTCTGTCATGATTGAGTTGACAGGAGATCAGAGAAAACTGGAGGCATTTATCAGCTTATTGGATAAATTCCATATCAAAGAGCTGGCGCGTACCGGTATTACAGGTTTGGCAAGAGGATGTGCCGATTAAGTTGATTTACAGAGCAGGGATCCCTGCTTTTGCAAATAGTTTAATAATCTCTCGGAATCCTGAGCGATTATAACCAGCGGACACTGGCATTGATCTTTGAAAAGTAAATATTATCTGAAAAGTGAAAAATGGACATGAAAAACAGACATAACAGTCGCTATGCCTTAAAAAATACGGTATA
>JAPFDH010000117.1 GCA_026169045.1 Lachnospiraceae bacterium
AACATAGAACAGAGAGGAAGATGGTTGTCGTTAGCCATCTTTTTCTCTTTTATATAAGAAAAAAGTTTCAGGGGGCATTGTGACCGATCCAGTCACAATGCCCCCTGTTTGAGGTTATCTATTTTCCGACAACCCCTTTCTATTATTTATTACCATCATACACCATTTGTACCACCGTCTCCACATGCCCGCCCATGGCAAACATTTCTACCGGCTGTACTTTTTTTACTTCATATCCTTTTTCTGTAAGATATTTCAAATCCCGTGCCAACGTAGCCGAATCACAGCTTACATACACAATCCGTTTTGGCAACATGGCTGTAATGGTTTGAAGCAGTGTTTCATCGCATCCTTTTCTGGGAGGATCCACAACAATGACGTCTGCTTTCACTGCTTCTTCCTCATACTTCTTTGGTAAAACCTCCTCGGCTTTTCCCACAAAGAATTGCACATTGGAAATCCCATTTGCCTGTGCATTTTTTCTGGCATCCTGAATGGCCGGTTCTACGATTTCCACCCCATAAACCATTTTTGCATGGCGGGCTAAAAATAACGAAATCGTACCGATTCCACAGTAGAGATCCCATACTGTCTCATTTCCTGTCAAACCGGCAAAGGATAATGCCGTATCATACAGTTTTTTTGTCTGCAGAGGATTTACCTGAAAAAAACTCAGCGGAGAAATCTGATAAGTAATATCTCCAATCTTATCCTCTATATACGGGGTTCCATACAACCAAACCATTTGTTTTCCCATAATCACATTGGTGCGTTCCCGATTAATATTGAGAGAAATACTGGTCATTCCAGGGATCTCACACATACGGCGGATAAATTCCTCCTGATGAGGAAGTTTTGTTCCGTTGATAATTACACACACCATAACCTGCCCGGTAAAATAACCATTGCGGATTAACAAATGCCGCACCAACCCTTTGTGGGATTGCTCATCATATGGTTCAATGCCAAATTCTTTCAAAAATCCCTTTGTGATATGAATAATATCACGACAAACCGGCTGAGCAAGTAGACAATCTTCCTGATCAATAATGGTATGGGTTCTTCCGGCATAAAAACCGGCTACGATCTTTCCTTCTTTATTTTTCCCAAAAGGAACCTGTGTTTTGTTGCGATAACGAAACGGATCTTCCATTCCGATAACCGGCTCTACTTTGACATCCGCCAAACCACCGATACGTACCAGATTTTCTTTCACTTTTTTCTGCTTCAGTTCCAGCTGTTTTTCATAAGCCATCGCCTGAAGCTGACAGCCGCCACACTGTCTTGCCACAGGGCAGGGCGGATCCACACGAAATGGTGACGGTACAAGAATACGCATCATTCTTCCATATCCATATGTTTTTTTTACTTTGATAACCTTAATCTCTACTTCATCGCCAACTACAGTGTCTTTGATAAATAAAGGAAATCCGTCTACTTTTCCGATCCCATCCCCATCTGTAGTCATATCTTCTATTTTCACTGTAAAACAATCATTTTTTTTCATCATCATCTGCCATCTTTTATTCCATTACGGTTTTTCTGATATTACTGTCCAATAAGCGGTTAAAACCGAGCCAGTCATTGGATGTATTTCCTTTGAATAATTCCACCATAATCTGAAGCTTTGCATCGGTATCATCCGCAAAATTCAATGCCAATGCCTCAATCAATGCCGGCTTTTTGGGAGAACCATATTCAAATTCTCCATGATGTGCCAAAATACAGTGTTTCAGTTCACTGGCCAGCTTAGGAGGAAAACCCGGAATGGATCGAATTCTTGTTCCAATCATTTCACACCCAATCACAATATGCCCTAAAAGCTGTCCATCATCGGTGTAATCATTAGTTGGAAAATCAGCGATCTCTTCCAATTTTCCCACATCGTGGAACATAGCAGCCGGAATCAGCAGGTCACGATTTAAAATAGGATATTGTTTACAATAGTAATCACACAGCTTTGTCACTGCCAATGTATGCTCCAACAATCCTCCGATATATCCGTGATGAACACTTTTGGCTGCGGAATGTTCCTTAAAACGTTTTTGGAAAGAAGGATCATCTACAAAAAAGCTGTTAACCAGCTGACGCATTTTTTCATTTTTTACCGTAGAAGCCAACGCCAGAAGCTCTTTATACATCGTTTCAATATCTTTATCCGTGACCGGGAAATAATCCTTTGGATCGTATTCTCCTTCATGGGCTCTCCGTATTCTCTTGATATTTAACTGCAGAGAATTGGAAAAAGAAGTCACTTCTCCGTCCACCTGAATAAAATCCATAGCCTCAAAATGGCCGATTCCTCCATTCAAATCCCAGACTTTTCCATCCAAAGTTCCAGTCTGATCCTGCAAAAGAAGAGAATAATAATTTTTTCCCATTTTTGTCGTGGCTGTTGTCTTTGTTTTACATAAAAAGATCTGGGAAACATGCTCTCCCTCGCGTAATTCCTGAATATATTTCATATCACTAAACCATACCTTTCAAAGAAATCTCTATTTTTCATCGTCCTGTGAATGTGATGTTTACTTCTTCTTCCTTATACTCGCCCAACGCATTGCGACGGCTGATAACCACAGGAACACTGGTTCCCGCCTCTACTTCATCCATGGCTTTTTGAAAATCTCCTGTTCCCAATATTTCCTGCTCACCAATTTTCACAATAATATCACTGGGCTGAATTCCGATTCCATATGCCGGACTTCCCTGTACAACTTCAGAAACATAAAAACCGGCAGTTACTCCCCGTTCTTTGGCTTCCTCGCGATCCACCTCTAACCCTCTCACACCCAGATAGGCTGTAGAACGTCCGGCCAATAAATCCTCAATAATATATTTTAAATCAGAAATTCCAATGGCCGCTGTACAATCCGTAAGCGTACTGCTCTTATTTTCTTCTGTAATCCAACCGATGATCTGTCCCTGCATATTCAAGAGAACCCCGCCGCCATTTTCCACAGAAGTGATATCCGTATAACAAATGCTCTCTTTTCCATCCACTACTTCCACATTTTTATTAATATACGTGATATATCCGTAATTTACCGTGTTGGGAAATCCCATTGGACTGCCGGCAGCAATAACCATATCCCCCAATTGAATCGAATACGAATTGCCCAGTTCTGCTACTTTAACAGATGTGGGATAGGATTCTTTTTCTTCCACAGTAACCCCCACTAAAGTGATTCCCGTCAGACTATCCTGTTCCTTGACATAAGCCGGATATTCTTTTCCGCCTATCTGTGCCGTAAGCGAATCCGCATCCTCCAGCATGGCTGCATCTGTCAGCATACAAATTTCTGTATCTGTCATTTGAACCACCACACCAAACGTAGTCCCCGTGTTTTCTACGGTTTTGTCAAACCAGTCCCGTTCCGGTTCATGGGTAACTGTCAATTCTACAAACGCTCCTGAAACCTGATGATATACATCACTGCGCAGGCGCTCCAATTTCAGCATATCACTTTGATTTAATACCTGTCCGTCCAGTGCCTCCCTGACGGCCTGTGATATTTGTTCTTCCAGATTTTCTTCTTCCTCTTCTACCATTGCACTCTGAGTCGTTTCCGGAACTGCAGTCTCCGGCTCCGTCGGCTCATCTCTGGAAAGAGTAAATCCTTCTGTCGATTCCTCATTTTTCGGATCCATCTGTTCCACACAGTTTCTGGTTACCGCAAACGCCGCACCTGCTGCTGTACCAAATACAACAGCTAAAATGAAAAAGAAAAGAAATCTCCTCACATAAAACCACTTGCTTCGAGGTTTTTTTACAATTTTTTCTTTAATATAGGACGTATCCTTATTTTCATGATTTTCATGATTTTGTGAATTAGAATGATCTGCCATATGCGCATCCTCCACTTTCCAAAATATCAGAGGGGCCAATCCCTAGCAGCGTTAAACTTTTAGGGAATTTTTATGTATAAAACCATACTATTCTGCCATCTGTTGATTTCCGTTCAGCCAAAAAGGACTCTCTTATCAGACATCCAGGCTATTGACTATTATAATAGATAAGATATCAATTGTAAACTATTTCTGAGATCTGCATCACAAAGGTTTTTCACCAAAATGAACTTTTTCTCATCTTCCATTTTCTTTCATCTTTAAACATGGGATATCGTAATCGCCTTCTTGTAACTACTTTTGATTTATTGTATAATAACAGAGACTAAAAAAACAATGATATTCTGTTTCAAAAAGTGTATTACATTATTTTAGAATGGAGGAAACTATGAACGAAAAGGCGTTAAAAACCTTAGAGTTTTATAAAATTATAGAACAGCTTACCACATATGCCTCCACTCCTCTTGGAAAGGAAATGTGCCAAAAGCTGATTCCCATGGAAGATATTTCTGCCATCCGGCAGGCACAAAAAGAAACCAGTGATGCGCTTGCCCGTATACTGCAACGGGGTAGTGTTTCTTTTTCTGGTGTAAAAGATATTCGGGATTCTCTTCTCCGCCTGCAGGTGGGAGCTTCCATTGGCATTGTAGAACTTTTGCATATCAGTTCCCTGCTTAAAGTGGCTGCCCGTGTCAAAACGTATGGTCGCAGAGAAAATGATGAAGAAACACAGGATTCTTTGGACGAACGTTTTAATGCCATTGAACCATTGACCCCTTTAAACCGGGAAATTGAACGTTGTATTATCTCTGAAGAAGAAATTGCCGATGATGCCAGCCCCGCACTGAAAAATATACGCCGCAGTATGCGTGTTGCCAGTGACAAAATTCACACCCAGCTAAACAGTATTGTCAATTCATCCCGTTCCCTTTTGCAGGATGCTGTCATTACCATGCGAAACGGTCGGTATTGTGTTCCGGTAAAACAGGAAAACAAATCCCAGATCCCCGGGATGATCCATGATCAGAGTTCCAGCGGTTCCACTGTCTTTGTGGAGCCCATGGCTGTCGTAAAATTAAACAATGAAATCCGTGAACTGGAAATCAAGGAACAAAAAGAAATCGAAGCCATCCTTGCCCGTTTGAGCAATGAAGCAGCACAATACATGGAACCGTTACGGGATAACCTGAATATATTAAGTGAATTGGATTTCATTTTTGCTAAAGCAACTCTATCACGGCATTATACCGGAAGCGAACCGGTATTTAACACAAACGGTTATATCCGCATTAAAAAGGGCCGCCATCCTCTCCTGCCGAAAAAAGCAGTCGTTCCCATTGACATTTGGCTTGGAGATAGCTTTGATCTTTTAATCGTCACAGGGCCTAACACCGGCGGAAAAACCGTATCCCTAAAAACGGTAGGATTATTTACCCTTATGGGACAGGCTGGGCTCCATATTCCGGCGTTTGACGGTTCTCAGCTTTCTGTTTTTACAGAAGTATATGCAGATATCGGAGATGAACAGAGTATTGAGCAAAGCTTAAGTACTTTCTCTTCCCATATGACAAATATTGTAAAAATCTTGGAAAAAGCAGATTCGAATTCCCTTGTACTTTTTGATGAGCTGGGTGCCGGAACCGATCCGACAGAAGGAGCCGCATTGGCCATCGCCATTCTCTCCTTCCTTCACAATATGAAAGTACGCACTATGGCTACCACCCACTACAGCGAATTAAAGATTTTTGCTTTATCCACAGAAGGCGTGGAAAATGCATCTTGTGAATTTGATGTGGAAACCCTCCGCCCCACTTACCGTCTTCTCATCGGTATTCCCGGAAAGAGTAATGCATTTGCCATTTCCAGTAAATTGGGCCTCCCATCTTTTATCATTGATGAGGCGAAAAAACATATTAATTCGGAAGCAGAAAGTTTCGAAGATGTCATCTCCAATTTGGAAGCGGCTCGTATTACTATCGAAAAAGAGCAGGCGGAAATTGCCCGTTATAAACAAGAGTCTGCCCAGCTGAAAAAACAATTGGAAGAGAAACAGGAAAAACTGGACAGCCAAAAAGAACGTATTTTGAACAAGGCCCGCCAGGAAGCGCAGGATATTCTTCAAAATGCAAAAGATTTTGCCGATGAGACAATCCGAATCATTAACAAGCAAACCGCAGGCGGCAATATCAATAAAATTCTGGAAGCAGAACGAAGCAAACTGCGGGGCAAACTGGATGAAAACAGTTCCAACCTTTCGTTGAAACCCAAAAAAACACTGAAAAAAGCCCCCAAAGCCGCTGAATTGAAAATCGGTGATGCAGTACGTGTTCTTTCACTTAACTTAAAAGGCACAGTCAGCACCCTTCCCAATGCCAAAGGGGATCTCTTTGTTCAAATGGGAATTCTTCGCTCCCAGGTAAATGTAAATGATATTGAATTGATTCAGGAAGATACTGTCACCGGTGTAGGTATGGAAGGAAAAAAACAAAGAAGCAATACCAGCAAAATAAAAATGTCCAAGAGTTCCTATGTCTCACCAGAAGTCAACTTAATCGGTATGACCGTAGACGAGGGATTGGCTGTATTGGACAAATATCTGGATGATGCCTATTTAGCCCATCTGTCCCAAGTACGTGTCGTACACGGAAGAGGTACCGGTGCCCTCCGAAACGGCGTCCACAACCACTTAAGGAAACTAAAATACGTCAAATCGTTCCGCCTGGGCAACTTCGGCGAAGGAGATACCGGTGTCACGATTGTAGAATTTAAGTAGAGGAGACCTATATGGCAGAAAAACAACGCATTTTAATCGTAGACGATGACGAAAACATCGCTGAATTGATTTCTCTATATTTAATGAAAGAATGTTTTGAAACAAAATGTGTTCTGGATGGAGAAGAGGCATTAAAAGCATACCGGGAATTTCATCCTCATCTGATTCTTTTGGATCTGATGCTTCCCGGCATGGATGGGTATCAGGTATGCCGGGAAATCCGAAAAGATTCTTCCATTCCCATCATTATGCTGTCGGCAAAAGGAGAAATCTTTGATAAAGTACTGGGACTGGAATTGGGCGCTGATGACTATATGATCAAACCCTTTGATTCTAAAGAATTGGTAGCGCGGGTAAAAGCTGTATTGCGCCGCAGCATTCCCCCACAAACTACTGTTTCTCCTTCCACATCCATGCCCGCCCAAACCGGTCGATATGTGGAATATCCGGATTTAATCGTAAACCTGACCAACTACTCCGTTATTTACAATGGTCACTCCATTGAAATGCCGCCAAAGGAACTGGAATTGCTGTATTTTCTAGCCTCTTCCCCCAATCAGGTATTTACACGGGAACAGCTTTTAGACCATATCTGGGGGTATGAGTACATTGGTGATACCCGTACTGTAGATGTCCATATAAAACGGCTTCGTGAAAAAATAAAAGACCATCCGGGATGGTCTTTGACAACTGTATGGGGAATCGGTTATAAGTTTGAGGTAAAACAATGAAACATATTCTCCGGCTTAAATTTTTAATCGGATATTTTTCCGTTCTTTTGACATCTTTTATCCTGATTGCAACCCTTGGTTCCCATTTGGTCTATTCGTATTTGGAGCAAAAAACAATCGATCAGTTATATCAAAGCTGCTCTCTGATTGCCAGTACATACAGTACTTCCTCCTCTGCCAGCCCGAACCGGCTGCAGTTGGAGGCAATCGCTTCTTCCAGAGAATGTGATATATGGATTTTGAATCAGGATAATACTCTTCTGACCTCTGTCGGATCCAATCAAGCTCCGGAATCGGTGCCTTCTTTTCATCCCTATGACGGTTCTCTGAACCGATATATGGTCGGAAATTTTTACGGATGTTTTGACAAAAACATGATTTCCGTTTATCAGCCTTTAATTCGCGGAACAAATACCCTGGGATATGTTATCACCCATTATCCAGTTTCTCTTCTGGAATCCATACGGGAAAGGGTGCTGTTAGTCGCTTATCTGACACTGGCCGGCATCACCGTTTTAGCTCTGGCTCTACTTATATTATTTGAACAAATTGTAAGTAAACCGGTAAGCAGAATCACAAAAGCTGCCAAAGAATATGCTGCGGGAAATCTTACCTATCAACCGGGAGTAAATTCCCATGACGAAATGGGGTATCTTTCCAACACTCTTTCTGATATGGCTTTGCGCCTCAATAATATCGGAGAAGATCAGCATAAATTTGTAGCCAATGTTTCCCATGACTTTCGCTCTCCTCTGACTTCAATCAAAGGATATTTGGAGGCAATCTTAGATGGAACCATCCCTCCGGAATTACAGGAAAAATATCTTGGTATCGTTTTAGGAGAAACGGAACGTTTAACCAAGCTGACCCAAAGCCTCTTGACTCTGAATTCTTTTGACACAACAGGAATTTATTTGGAGCAGACGAATTTTGATATCAATGCAGTTATTCGAAGTATTTTAGCCACTTTCGAAGGACGATGCAAAGATAAAAAAATCACA
This sequence comes from Lachnospiraceae bacterium, assembly GCA_026169045.1. Taxonomy (GTDB): domain Bacteria; phylum Bacillota; class Clostridia; order Lachnospirales; family Lachnospiraceae; genus Fimimorpha. The sequence continues at coordinate 8,352 of JAPFDH010000117.1, forward strand.
TTCGAATTGACTTTTTCCGATACCAAACAAATCGTTTACGCGGATAAATCCCGTATTCAGCAGGTTTTATACAATCTGATTGACAATGCCATTAAATTCAGTAATCCGGATTCCATTATCAATATCGATACCAGTATTCACCATGAAAAATTATTTATCTCTGTAAAAGATCATGGCGTAGGAATCCCAAAAGAAAGCCTTGGAAAAATATGGGAACGTTTTTATAAAACCGATACTTCCCGCGGAAAAGATAAAAAAGGAACCGGTTTAGGACTTTCCATTGTCAAAGAAATCATTCAGGCTCACAAAGAAAATATTGATGTTATCAGCACCGAAGGTGTCGGTACCGAATTTATCTTTTCTCTCCCCATGGTAGGAGAAAAAGAATCCATCACCAACACCTTAAAAGAAATTTTCTAACCTCAACCAAGCCGCAGCCCTTTCATTCGGCTGCGGTAGTTGGTTGGGGTTTCATTTTGATGGCGCTTAAAATAGCGGGAAAAGTAAAACTGATCACAAAATTCCAATTGGTCTGAAATTTGTCCCACAGAAAAGTCTGTTGTGAGCAGAAGCTGACAGGCTTGATTAAAAAGAATCTGGTCCAGATAGGTCCCTATGGGCATATTCGTTTCTTTTTTGAATCGTTTTGCCAATGTACTGGGAGAAATATTCAAATATTCCGCCAACTGTGCCACATTCAGTCTGGAAGAAACCGCTTTTCTCACATAAGCAAACATCTCCTGCAATAAAGGGGAATATGTATGCACTTCTCTTCCTGCCAACCCCGCTTCCCGAATCATATCTCCCACAATTTTTATCACTTCTCCCTGAATTCCCAAAACAGCATCCAGAGAATATTCACCATATTGTTTTTCCACTCGTTCCATTTCTTCCCCGGTCAATTTCCGAAAATAACAAGACTGACATCCCTGGAATAAATCAAATCCGTCCGGCATCCGAATGTTAATATGAAAGTACCATTTTTCCATATAGGATTCACAGTGATAATCATAATTTAGCCCGGCAGGAATTAAATAGGAACAGCCAGGCTGCAGTACAACCTGGGTTTCTCCGATATCCAAAATGGCTTCTCCTTCTTTCACAAAATATAAACGTGAAAATGGAGCACAGGCATTATGATACCTCCATGTATGATCCAGATAGGCATGCCCACTCTCTATAATTTCTACTTTCAGTTTTCCCATCCACCCCAATGCTGTTTCATTTTTCTCTATTTTCATCTTCCATCCTCTTCTTCCTACGATCTCTTTTCATAAATACCGGCATTCAATATGCTAAAATATCCATATTTTTTCCCTTTTTTTTACTTTCCTATTTTTTCTGTCTACTATATACTATTTTTAATCAAAAAACAAGTGAATTAAGTGGTTTCTGGGTTTTTTCTTATTCTCTTTTTCCAATACTTCTTACCGTTTTTTTTAAGGTAACATGTTTGAAAAAGATAAAATATCCATAGTTTTTAAGGAACAGGCAAAGCAGGAAAAATCCCCCGGAAACAGGAAAGGAGTTTATATGTCCAGTTACGTTACACGCAAAACACCAGGTGATACTTCCTGGTTTACCCATGACCGTTTTGGTATGTTTATTCATTGGGGATTATATTCTCTTCCGGCACGTCATGAATGGATTAAGAGCCGTGAAAAAATTTCAGAAGAACATTATGATCTCTATTTTGAACATTTTAATCCAGACTTGTATGATCCGAAAGAATGGGCACGTCAGGCCAAAGCTGCCGGAATGAAATACGTTGTTATGACAGCAAAGCATCATGAAGGGTTCTGTATGTGGGACAGCCAATATACTGATTACAAATGTACCAATACCCCGGCTGGTCGTGATCTTATTAAAGAATATGTGGATGCATTCCGTGCAGAGGGTCTTCACATCGGTTTTTACTATTCCTTAATTGACTGGCATCATCCGGACTTTACCATTGATCCTATCCATCCCCGCAGAGACGATGCCAATGCCAAAGAACTGAATGAGGGACGGGATATGCACCGTTACGCAGAATATATGAGAAATCAGGTTGCTGAACTTCTCACTAATTACGGAAAAATCGATATTCTCTGGTTTGATTTTTCTTACAGCCAGAACAAGGGTACTGGTGAAAATTCCTGGCAGGTAGGAAAAGGCAAGGATGATTGGGAAGCAGAAGAACTTCTGGCACTGGCTCGTAAACTCCAGCCTCATATCATTATTGACAACCGTACAGAAATCGACCAGGATCTCTGGACTCCGGAACAGTATCAGCCTACCGACTGGATTCGCCATCCGGAAACAGGGGAACTGGTTACATGGGAAGCATGCCAGACCTTTTCCGGATCTTGGGGATATTACCGGGATGAAATGACATGGAAATCTCCGGAAATGCTGATTCGTATGTTGGTCAATACGGTTTCTATCGGCGGAAACCTGCTGATGAACGTAGGACCGACTTCCAGAGGTTATCTGGATTACCGAGCAGAAGAAGCATTGTCCGTATATGCAGAATGGATGAAGTATAACAGCCGTTCTATTTATGGATGTACCATGGCAGAGCCGGAATTTGAAACACCAAGTGACTGCCGTCTGACACAGAGCGAAGATGGAAAACGCATTTATATCCATCTGTTTGCTTATCCATTTGCGCACTTAAAACTCAAAGGTTTCGCAGGAAAGATTAAATACGCTCAGTTCCTGCATGATGGAAGCGAAGTTCTGTTTACAGAAGGAAAAATTGATCATTTCAGCGCCGGACGCGAAAAAGAAGATGCCGATATGACTATCTTATATCTTCCAGATGTAAAACCCCATTGTCTGGTACCGGTTATCGAAATCTTCTTAAAATAAACGTTTTACATTTCATGTATTTAAAAAACCAGAATGTATTGCCATATGGCAATACATTCTGGTTTTTTTATCCTGATACATCTAAACTTACAAAAGAGACAGTTGCGCTACTGCATCATCTAATACGGAAAAATATTCCTGAAATGTCTTTCTGCAGCATCCGGGATCCTCTATGACAATTCCGGGTGCACGCAGACCGATGAGAGAAAATCCCATAGCCATACGATGATCATCATATGTCTGCACCGTGGATGGAGCTGGAGTTCCGGGATAAATCGTAATGGAATCTTCTCTTTCTTCACAGGAAATTCCCATACGTTGAAGCTCCGTACAGATAGCATGGATACGATTAGTTTCCTGATAACGGATATGGCCAATTCCCGTAATAGTAGTAGGGGAGGTTGCAAATACTGCCAGTGCAGCCATGGTAATCGCCTGATCCGAACAAGCATGCATATCACATGTAATCCCCGGATAAATTCCATTTTTCGGTCCTGTTATCGTAATACCATCTGGTGATTCCCTTCGACTGCATCCCATTTTTTCCAGAAAGTTAAGGAATTCCATATCACCCTGGATGGATTGTTCCGTTACATGACGAACCGTAACAGAAATCCCCAATAAAAGTGCCATAGCATAAAAATAGCATGCGGCAGATATATCCGGCTCTATTTGATACTCCAATCCATGATATTTTTGTCCCCCGGATATAAAAAATGTATCGGGAGAAGGATTTGTGACTAGAATTCCGAAATCTTCCATCATTTTAACCGTCATAGCAATATATGCCATTCCATGTTTTCCTTCCACATGGATTTTAACATCATCCTTAAAGCAGCAGGAAGCAATCAAAAGTGCACTCAAAAACTGGCTGCTATGGTCAATATTGATATTCATCTCCGATACGTTTGGACCCTCTGAGGACAACGTAAACGGAAAAAAGCCCTTCTGTCCGGTATAAACAATTTGGGTTCCCAAACCTTCCAAACTGGAAAGAAGCGGTGCCATAGGTCTTTTTTTCATTTGATCAGACGCATCCAGATGAAATATCCCTTTTGACACGCCCAGATATGCAGTCAAAAAACGGGCAGCCGTTCCGGCGCTTCCCACATAAATAGAGGCTTCTTTCTTTGGGACATCGCCTCCTAATCCCGTTACCTTTACAGTTTTTTCTTTTTCATCGACGAAAACGGAAAATCCAAGGTCCTGTATACAGGCAAGAAAGTAACGGGAATCATCGGAAAATAACGTTCCCCTCAAAATACTGGTACCATCAGCTAAAGTTGCCAACAGTAACGCACGATTAGTAATACTCTTGGAACCTGGAACAGACACACTAAGAAAACCGTGTTCCTCTTTTTTTTGAATGGAAGAATAAACACAGGGAACCTGATAGGAATCCAAACCAGAAGATGTCGTTGTAACCATAAAATTCCTCCTTCTACGGCAGAAAACAGATCCTAAACAGTTTCTGCCGTTTCCAATACTCATACTATCTTTTTCTAAACATTTCCATCTAACAAGTCCTGAAGTGTAATACCCTCCAAATATGCGTCAATCATAACATCCAGTTTCTTCCACATAGGAAGTGTCAGACATATACCCGAGCGGCCACATTCGGAATCACCACAATGTTCCAGGCAGGAAACCGGCGCCAAACTTCCATCCGTCAGTTTTAATATGGAACCCACCGTGTATTCACAGGCAGGTTTTGCCAGACGATATCCGCCTTCTTTTCCTCTTAAACTTTTTACAAACCCTGCCTTATTTAACATAGCGACAATCATTTCCATATATTTTACCGAAATCCCCTGTCTGCCGGATATGGATTTCAATGAAATATATCCGTCCTCTTCCTGCTGTGCCAGATCCAACATGACACGAAGCGCATACCTTCCTTTTGTTGAAATCATCATAATCTTATCAATTCCTTCTTAATTCGTCGGCATACCAGCAAATAACCTCCTCAATACGGCAAAGTTCCGATTCTTTACTGGATTCTCTCCACATTTCTTTATAGTAATACAACCAGTTTTCCAGTTCTTCTGCCAGCTGCCAACATTCTTCTTTTTCCATTTCTTTCTGTTTTAAAAACCGCGACATTACCATAATCGATAAACGATTCATCAACCTTGTCCCATCTGCTGCCAGTAAAAAGTGATAAGCCAATGTTCTGGCAGAAGAATCCATCCGAGTCATCGTCTCTCTGATTTTATCCATATTTTCCAGAATATCTCTGTTTTGTTTCGTTACACTCTGGCAAAAAACATCCAAATCCGAAGGAAACGCTATTTCTTCTCCCAGATATTGTCTGAGACGAGACTCTTTTTCTTCTTCCGTAAGATCGTCGGTACATACTTCCTTATAATCGCAAAGCCACTTCCATGTGACTGCTTCATTCCTGGAAATTCTTTTCATGATTTCCATCAGCATTTCACTGGAATCTCCATATTCCAAAACAGAGATGCTGCGGTTGATGTCTTCTTCTGTTATTTCTTCTCCGTTCCAGGAAAATGCTGCTCCATAAATAAGACCTGGAATGGAAAATTCCTGTTCATTAATTTGACCAAAATCTCCCCAATCCGTATTCAATACACCTACTGCACCATTTTCCATGCCATATCTGCACATTTTTGTAATATTCCTGTAGGCATCATGATAGCGGGGAATCCAATGATTCCATCCGTTGACACCACTGCAGACATACTGGATTGCTCCGGCAGATGCCAGCTTTTTCACCGGTTCATCCGACTGTTCCGGAGAATAACCCCAATTCAAGCAAATCGTTTCTTTGGGAAGTTCCTGAATCATTTCCGGAAATCCGCAGATAATATCTCCCCAAAACATAGGAATTTTTCCTTTTCCGATCACAAATGTACACAGCTCTTTCACATAATTCATATATAAATGTTCCAGACCAATTTCTTCTTTGAGCTGTTTGCTTCTACCCTTACCCAAATCAAACGTTTCGTCCGCACATATATTAAAATAATTGGATGAAAAGAGTGCCATATACTCTTCAATCATTTTTTTCGATAATTCCATGCTTCTCTTATCTGCTGCATTTAATGTATGATGCAGCATTCTTCCCCGGAAAGAAAATGGGTCTTTCCTGCTTTCTTCCAACTCACAAAGCCCTTCAAAATGCTTGGTGCGTAAGAGTTTATATAAATGCCCAAAACTGGCCAATGACGGAACCAGATCGATATTTCTTTCTCTACAATAACTGTCCAATTCCATGATTTCTTCCGCTGTCAGTGGCGTATCGTCTCTCCATAACTCTGAAAAATCCCGGAATAAGTAGGTGTGTTCAATATATAACTGAAATTGATTCATTTTGTACAAGCAAAGATGATCTACCATATCTTTCAATGTATCAAGAGTAGCGACCCTTCCTCTTGTCACATCATGATAAAATCCTCTCTCCCTATAATCCGGCCAGTCTTCGATCCGGCAATACGGTATCATAGCACCTTTTTGACGAATGATTTGACGTAAGGTCTGCACACCATAAAACATTCCTTCTTTGGTTTCTGCTCTTACAATCACCTGTTCTTCGGTCACCATCAGCTGATATCCCTGCTCTCTTTTTAAAGAAGAAGCATCTTTCCCCATACATCCCTGTTGAGTACACAAACAAATATCGTATGTTCTTGCTTTTCCCCTCAACACTGCCAATTTCATTCCTGTAGCTTTTTTTACTTCTGACTGGAGCATTTTAGCATATAAAAAAGAAGATTGATCTTCCGTCTCCAGTACAATTCTTGCCTGATAATTCAAACAAAAATTTTCTTCATTCCATACCGATACTTTTGGCTGCGGCAATAAATTCATCATAAAACAAAACCCTCTCCTTTAAAATTCATTCACTTTTTTTTGGAAGAAAGCTTTCCGATATTGAGATGGTGTCATCCCTTCGTATCGTTTAAACAATTTCATATAATGTTTCTCATCGGAAAACCCGCACATGGATGCAATGGTATAAATCTTTAATTCCCGATTCGTCAGAAGATTTTTCGATACCGAAATACGCAAACGGTTCACATACGATATCAACGGATATCCGGTATATATTTTAAATAAGCTGGAAAGATATGCAGTATTATATCCAAACCGTTCCGCCACTGAAGATGCCGTAAGAGTCTGACCATAATGGGCTTGAATCCACTCCATCACCTGTGTCAGACCGGCAGGAAATTCTTGTCGTATTCTATTCTGCTGTTTTATGTACTCCTGTGTCAATTCCAAAAGAACCAGACTGGATGCATAAATCGTCCGTTTCGTCACCATAAAGTTATCTCTTCTGGCAAGATCCAAAAGCTGAACCATCAAAAGTGTAACCCGATTGGAAGAATCTAAATGAAATGCCTCAGGAATCACATACTGTTCCTCCTTTGGCACATTTTCTGCCACCCCATTGCAGAATTCTCCACTATCTTCCTGCACAACCTGATAATCCTCTGCGAACCGAAAATGCATCCAATAATAGGAAAGATACCCTTCAGACGCCTTATGTCCATAATGTTCTACCCCAGCTTCCAAAAGAAATACCTGATTCTCAGAAATTTCATACGCTTTTTTACCCTGAGTAATGTAAAGTGTTCCTTTCTGGACTGCCAAAAGTACAAAGGATTCACACACCCGCCTCATATGGAGAAAATGATCTTCACTGATTAAATTACCGCATGATTCATATAAAACCGGCTTTTCAGCACTGGATATAAAACATTTCATCTGGAATTTGACCACCTTATCTATGATACTCACCATTGCATTTCCTGCAGCAAAAGCGTATTCTTTTTTCATAGATAGAATCTAAACCGCGGTGATTCTAAACAAAAGAAAAAGAAACGTTTCTGCCGGATATTTGACATGATCTATCCTGTCATACATCCTGGGGCTAGTATAGCATACCCGCCTTCTGTTTTGAAGTAGTTTTCTTTCCGATCAGGAAATGTTTCTCTTATTTCATCATAATTATACCTTGAAAGGAGTATATATCATGGGAAAAAATTCTTATATCAACCCTATTTCCTTATCAGAAGTATCCATCTCCGATCCATTTTGGAAAAACTATATGGAATTGATCCGTAAAAATGTCATTCCCTATCAATGGGAGGCGTTAAATGACCGGATTGAAGGAGCCGCTCCCAGTTATTGTATCCATAATTTTTCCGTAGCTTCGGGAAAAACAGAAGGTACATTTGGCGGATGCGTTTTTCAAGACAGTGATCTCTACAAATGGCTGGAAGCCGCTTCTTATTCGCTTATGTGGCATCCGGATAAAGATCTGGAAGAAAAAATTGATTCAGTAGTTAATTTAATGGAAGATACACAACAGGATGATGGGTACCTGGACACTTACTATATCATCAATGGTTTGGAAAACCGATTTACCAATCTGAGAGACAACCATGAGCTTTACTGCCTGGGTCATATGCTGGAAGCCGCTGTCGCTTACTACCAGGCCACCGGAAAGGAAAAACTACTCACCATTGCCTCCAGATATGCCGATTGTGTAGCAAATATATTTGGCTCGGAACCAGAGAAACTCCATGGATATCCGGGACATGAAGTGGCGGAACTGGCATTGATTAAACTTTATCATGTAACCGGGAAAGAAGCATACCTGAAACTGGCTGAGTATTTTATCAATGAACGAGGACAGGAACCCAATTACTTTTCATTGGAAGAAGCCGCCCATGGAAGAGAAAAAGGATGGGGATATACCCATGGTTACTCCTATTATCAGGCAGATAAACCCGTTAGAGAACAAACCGAAGCCATGGGGCATGCTGTACGTGCCGTATATCTCTATAGCGGAATGGCAGATGTGGCCAGGGAAACCAATGACCCATCTCTAATAACAGCATGTGAAACCCTCTGGAATGATATTGTGAACCGCAAAATGTATATCACCGGTGCTATTGGAAGCAGCCAGCATGGTGAGGCGTTTACCTTTGCCTATGATCTTCCAAATGATACGATCTATGGAGAAACCTGTGCTGCCATCGGTCTCGTCTTTTTCGCCCGAAGAATGTTTGAACTGACCCATGACAGTAAATACATCGATGTTATGGAACGGGCCATATATAATGGAATCATAAGCGGCATGTCACTGGACGGAACATCCTTTTTCTACGTAAATCCCCTAGAGGTGGATCCTGTAGCATGCAAAAGAGACTTCCATAAATCCCACGTAAAACCGCAACGTCAAAAATGGTTCGGATGTGCCTGCTGTCCCCCTAATGTAGCACGTCTGCTTTCCTCCATCGCAAGTTACGCCTATGAAACCGATGAAGATACCCTTTACATCAATCTGTTCATGGGTTGTGATATTCACACAACATTGAATGGGCATATGGCTTCTCTATCCATCTCTACCCACTATCCCTGGGAAGAAACGGTTTCCATCCGTGTAACGGATTCCTCCTCCAGCCGTTATACCATTGCCATCCGTATGCCCGGATGGTGTAAAGAAAAAACGTTCTCTGTAAATGGCTGCCGTTATAGGATCAATACCGATAATACCATCTCAACAGCTGATGCCCAGTCCCTTGTCCCCGCCTTGGAATGCCATCTGGAAAAGGGATATCTGTATCTGACAAAAGAATGGAATACCGAAGATACTCTGGTGCTTTCTCTTGGCATGCCGGTAGAACGTATTCAGGCAAATCCCAATGTCAGAGAAGATATCGGCAAATGTGCCATCATGCGCGGACCTCTTGTATACTGCCTGGAAGAAAAAGACAACGGGCCCAATCTTCACCGAATTTATTTAAGCAGTCAGCCGGATTTCCATGTCACATATCAACCGGATCTTTTGGGCGGAGTATGTACCATAGAAACAACCGGCAGCTTTCTTACTTTCCCAGAATGGGAGGAATCTCATTTATACCAAACGTATCAGACCCCATCCCTGAATGAAAAGAAATTAACCTTTATCCCTTATTATGCCTGGGCAAACCGCGGTCTTGGGGAAATGCTGGTATGGGTTCGTGTATAATATCCCAATTCCTGCTTTTATTCCCTAACTTGACACTATCTTTCAAATATATTACAATAAATAGACGAAACAGCATACTTTTTAATTGAAGGGAAGTGTAATGATGAAAAGTACATTATATATCCAAAGCAGTGGATTGGAAATTAAAGATTCTGACCTGATCGCACAGATAAAAAAAGAATGCACTGCCAGCGGTATGAAAATCAAAGATATTAAAACTCTGAATGTTTATGTGAAACCAGAGGAAGGCATGGCATATTATTTGATCAACGAAGAAATCAAAGGCAGCATTTCTCTGTAATTTTTTAACGACTAATCGTTTCACCCGAATATATGGACACAAGCAAAAGGAAAACGATTCCTACATACAAAAAGGATACCGGAAAATCTCGTTGCATCCAACATTTTTCCGATATCCTCTTTTTTATTTGTAACTATTCTTCAAACTCAATATACACATAATAGCTGCTATCGTGGCGTTCTTTTCCTACCACAACACCTGTCCTGCTTTTTATTCGCTCAGCATTTTTATAATTGCGGGACATAGCAAGTGCGGGAACGACTGTATAATAATAAGAGGTGGGAAGCTGCCCTTCCACAATCGTCACTTCATTTCCCACCTCCAAGACGTCCCGTTCCATATCAAAGGTTTCGCGACGCATACATTTCCTCTCAGATCTCTTTTATTTCTCCGCCTTTTATTTCTACAATCTGATTGTCATTCACAGCAATCCACACCGATTGGAAAGAAGGATTATATACCTTATCTAATTTTGCTGTAAACTGCAGACGCTTTGCTGCTTCCATATAGTCTACAATTTCGATGTTCGTTGCATACCAGATATCATCTCTATTTCCAACCAGTTTACAGAAGTTTTCCATAACTTCCCAGTTATCCTGCAATCCAAATTCGTAGCTATGTCCCCATACATACATCATATATAAATATTGTTTTTTAAACAATGCTACGAACTCTTCACCCAGTTTCTGCAGATTATGATTGTGATGACAGGTTGCCGTCCATCTCAAAAAGTTTTCCGGCATATTGAAATTGTCGGTACTTCCCACTGTTCTGGCATAACGAATACCAAGAGCCGGAAGCACATCAATAATTTCCTGTGAAAAAGAACCATTGGGATATGACATTCCCCGAACCGGATAACCTACTGCATCTTCCAATGCCTTTCTGTCTTCAACAATCTGATCTACTACTTCTTCCATCGGACACCGGGCAATGGTGGGATGGGTAGCTGTATGAACAGAGACCTCATGTCCTTTATATAATTCCTTATATTCGGAAATTGGAATTCTCTTCTCATCCCAATCGATACCTGAATTGACATGGAATGTCCCCTTAATTCCGTATTTGTTAAATAGCGCAACCAAACGACGGTCTTCTTCTCTTCCATCATCATAACTCATAGTTAAGACTTTATGTTTTCCTCCCGGAAAGCATGTATAAATATTTTTTCTCATAATAAATCGCCCCTTTTATTTATTACTTTTTCCTTCCAGAAATTTTTCCAGATCCACACGATAAATACATGGTTTTCCTTCCCGATCCGATACAAAAATCACATAACGGTTATCCTGTGTAAAACATGGATGTGGATGGGCATCCTGCGGTCCACCATGTTTTGCCAGCCAGGATGTACCATGATAGCAAAGTTTCATTTCTTCCTTCTTTTCCACATCAATCAGATAAATAAAATCATTCTTTACAATTCCGGCTTCTCTGGCTTTTTCCTGTTCTTCCTGATTTAAAAGATGAATGGGAACGTCACTGCCCTGTGAATCACCAATCATATATTTATTCTGCTTATCACAGATAAAATGAGCAAATGGAGAACAAGGCATAAAGACTGTCTCTTCCAATGTTTCCGGATCAATCATACGGATATTTTCTACCATATCTCCGGTTGTCTCCCGATATACAAATGCCAGCTGGGAACCATCCGGAAGCCAGAATTCATGTGTTAATATCAGATCATTGGGCTGTTCACGGCAGCAACGATAATTGCTTCCATCACTCTGCACCAACCAGAGTCTGGCATCGATCAGATCATAAGGTCCTTCGTGGCAGAACATAATGGTATCCGGATCGCCTGGACGAATTTGTGTATGTCCAAACCAACAGTGGTCTTCCAATACCACATGACTTGTCTTCTTTTCCACATCAATATAAACAATACGGCATAACGGCTTTGCCAGACAGTTTTGAGCAAAGAAATCCCAATTCTTACCACCGGTTTTGGCTGCTACCGTATCTTTCTTTGTTTCCACAATCGTCATAAAACGATTGTCATCGCTCATACCTGAACTACCGCCGCTCCATCCTTCCGGTGTCTCATAAAAACATTCTCTGGATAAATCAGCCAAATTCAATTTATAAAACTTATTTTCCTGCTGATAAAATACAAACTTATCATCATGGGAAAACATTCCGCCATATTCATCAATCCCTGTTCCTTCTGTCAGCTGAATGGCTTCTCCATTTTCCAGATTCATCATATACAGCTGACGTTCCCCATTCCATTCCGGGCAATATAACAGGTATTTACCGTCACTTGTCGTCATTCGATTATAAAAATACATATGATGACTGGTATGATCCGGCTCTGTCAGCCGTTCAACTACAGTTCCTGTATGGGGATCTGTATATGTTGTAAAATGATTATAAATCTTATCTCCGATTGCCATAATTTCCTCCTTATGAAAAAATCCCTATTCGTCATTTCATTTATTTATTCAGTCTCATTGCGATTTCTTCGATTTCCGCACACATAATTAAAAATGCGCCCATTCCATGGAGATCGTTGGTGCTGGTCGGACGTTTACAATAATGTTCATAATTTCCGACGCCTGTACCAATACAAATATTATCCACTAACAGATCATCTCCGTCCCATTTCAGACGATCGATTACTCCTTCAAAGCCTTTTCTTGCATATGCCAGATTACTTTTTTCCAGAAGTCCTGTGCGTACGGCTTTGGCGATAGCTGCCGAGAACAGACAGGTACAGGATGTTTCCAGCCAGTTTCCTTCCTGTCCTCCTTTATCCACTACCTGATACCACAAACCACTCTCTTCATCTTGATAACGGATCACCGCTGTCAAAAGATCATGTACAAGACGTCCCAATTCTTTATACTCTGGTCGATTTTTTGGAACAAATTCCAACTCATCCAGAATTGCTACCGGAACCCATCCGATGGAACGTCCCCAGAATTCCGGAGCCAGACCTGTCTCTCTATCGGCCCATGGCATTTTTCTGGAACAATCATAGGCGTGATACCATAATCCGGTCTTTTCATCCCTTGTCTTCTTTTCCATCAAAAGTGCCTGTTCGATTGCAAGATTCAGATATTCTTCTTTATGAAAACGGAATGCATATTCTGCGCTGATCGGTCCGGCCATATACAGTCCGTCCAGCCACATCTGATCCGGGCAGGATTCCTTGTGCCATAATCCTCCCTCAGCATTTCTTTTTGTATTCATAATACATGGAAGAAGCGTATCCAATGCAATTTTATATCGTCTCTCTCCGGTCTTTCCGAACAGGAAAAACAAGAGGATCCCCGGCTGGATATCATCCAGCTGTCCCGGATCAAATGTGTGGATTTCCCCTTTTACATCTATGATAGAATCCACCCAGTCTTTTATGTAATGATAATACTTTTCATCCTTACACAAATCATATGTCTTCTGTACACCTGATAAAAATACTCCCTGATGATAATGAAATCTCCCTTTGGGAGGAAGATCCTCTGCCTTAAATTTTCTCATCATAGTATCACAAGCCATCTTGGCATAATCCACTGGTTTGTAATCCTTATACATATAATGCGCCATCTTTTCCTCTCCTTTTTTCAATACTCAGTGCTCCTGCCCGTTCCTCTATTCCTCTCTTTGACCTTTTAATTTTTCCTGAATTGGTCTCAAACGTTCATCTGCATCATATTCCCGAATCAAATCAGCCAGCAGCCCCGCAAACGCTGCCGCCCCCTTTTCTTTCAAATGGGCATTGTCTTCTTTTCCATCCCTGTGACTACTTTGGGGATATTCCCCGGGCTTTACCCAGAGAAAAATTTCTTTGCTTCCTTCTTTTCCCAATTTCTGACAATACTCTGTGCTCCGTTTTCCAAGATCCAGTAAAGGAAGATTTTCTTCTTTTGCAAACCGGATCATAGCCTCCCGGTATTCCGGAAAACTATATGTAAATATCCCTTCCGGGTTTTCCTCACAGTTACGCATGGCAATTGCGGTCACAAGAACGCACTGTGCACCGTGCTTTTTACATACATCCACATATGTTTGCAGGGATTCTCCATATTTCTCTACAGGAATATAACGTTCTTCTTTTCCTTTATTGGCATCATTGTGCGCAAACTGAACAAACATAAAATCCCCTGGTTTTATGACCTTTTCGATATCATCCAACCGTCCTTCATCCCGGAAAGAACGGCTGCTTCTTCCTGCCATTGCCCGATTATCAATGGAAATACCAGGCAGATCATATCTGGTCACCTGTTCAAATGAAGTGGTATCCGGATGATAAATTTCACATGTTTCACTGCCCACAAAATTTTCATATAACTTTTGTCCCCATCCCATCTGAGGTTCTTCTGTTTTTTGAAATGTCTGCACAGTAGAATCAGCTGCCAGATAAATTGTAAATGATTTCATTTCGTACTCCCAATTTTACTAATATTTTTACTAGAATTTCTTTACCAAAACATCTTCATGGCTTCTTTTGGGAACGTAATGTACCTGGTTTTCATCGCGATAATATTTAATATCACCATCCTCTTTGACATCAGTAAGTACCACCTCTTCCTTTGGCACTCCCAAAGCAATTACCATACTGATCGCATAGCGTTCTTCATCCAATTCTAAAATTTTTGCCAATTTTCCCCGCTGAACATTCATCAGAAAACAACCGCCGAATCCCATCTCTGTCGCTCCCAAGAAAATACTTTGCGCAGAAATTCCTTCATCCACTGACATATTGGGATTAATCGTCTTATCTCTTAAAAGAATAATATAACCAGTCGGACGTTCCCCTTTTATCGGGCCATCCCAATCTTTTAAATATCCGGCCCATGCCAAACACTCAAATATTTCTTCATTCTTCGTTTTATCACATACAGCCACATATTTAATATACTGATTATTACCGCCACTGGGGGAAAGACGTCCCAAATCAATTAATGCTTCCAATTGCTCCATGGAAATCGGACGATCCTCATAAAACCGGCGATAAGAACGACTTTTTACTACAAGATCATGCATCATATTTAAAATCCTCCCTATCTATTCACAAAAGAAACAATTGATAACTGTATTCCTTTTATTTTTCTTTTGCGAAACGTTTCGTCTTGTTTTACTTTCATTGTAACATACTTTTAAAAAAAGAACAGTCTTTTTTCCCATAATCTTTTTCTTTGCGTAACAGTCCAGCCATAGGTGAGCAATCAGTGCATACACACACCACCCGGATATAGAGTAGATGACCAAAGACGTTTTGTCTGCTTTATTGGTTTACCGGAAGGTATCTGTGCCAGATCATATGCGGTTCCTGTATATATCCATGCTTTTTCTCCGGAATAAACCACCACATCTTCTATTCCACGACCAAACAGATCACCGTGCAGTACGTATCCATCTTCCGGGAAAGATACCACCATGTTCATCTGACCATCATATAAAGCAGGAGTAACCCCACCCCCTCTTCGATATGCCAGAATGTAATCCTTTCCTTCTCCATTCCAATTATAGAGGGCATCCACAATAGTGAGCCATCCCTTCGTCTTTCGGTCTTCTTTCCAGACTTCTTTTCCATTACAATCAATCAAAAACATGCCGTCTTTTCCGTCCCACTGTCCCTTATATCCGTCTCCCCGGATAATCCGGTCAAGACCGGCTACCTGAAGACCGGCCTCATTTGGCAGGAATTTGCCCAGAGCAATATGCTGGGATTCCACAGATCCTTCATAGCGCCAAAGCTCATTTCCTTCTATATCATACAAACATGTCACACTGCCGCCCACGGCAATTTCCAGTTTTCCATCTCCATTGACATCTCCTACCCACAAACAGTCGGCATGATCATCCAGATTTTTACATGACCAGAGAACCTTTCCATCATGATCCAAAAGATCATATCCGGCCATAACTTCATCATAACCGTCCCCATTGATATCATAAGCCCATGGAAAATGTCCCAGATTTCCCTCATGGCTCCACAATAACTCCCAGTCACTGTTTAATGCCCACATATGAAAATAACGGTCTTTCAGAATAATATCACTGGCGTAATCTTTTCCGCTCAAATTTGCAATAATGATACAATCATGCGCTTCCGGTGACGGTAAATCATAGGATTTCTTTACGTTCCCACTTCTGCCTTCCAAAACCAGAAACTTTTTATCCATCACACATAATATTTCCAATTCGCCATCTCCGTCAATATCATATACCTGCGCCGGAAAATCTGCTCCAAATTTACCGGGTATTTCCATCGGTGTTCCCTTTTGCCACAACAATGTACCATCCAGCCGATACACAGTCACACAAGTTACCTGATGGGGAACATAGCGATCATCAATCCCACTGTCACCCTGAACAAAGATCAATTCCATTCTTCCATCTCCGTCCACATCTCCCAGAAGTCCCTTTCCACCTCCAGCTGCTGTAATATCAATGGTATTTAATAAAATGGGTTCCATATTTTCTCCTTCCTGCTATGATTTGTTTTATACAATTTCTTTTAACCTTCTATTTATCCGCCAACCCGGTGTTAACCACATTTCTGACTTTTCTGGTAAACGGTGTTGTGCCGGCATTAATCAGCTGATACATCAATAGAAATGTCACCTGATTTTTAGGATCATTGCAGAAATATGCGCCAAGCCAGCCATCCCAGCCATATTCTCCTTCAAACCCAATTCCCCATGTCTGCCCCGGACGCTCCAGCACACGCATCAAATTTCCATAGGTATATCCGGAAAACTGTTCCCATCCAGCCTCAAAATCCGCCTGCTGTCTGGTAAGTAACTTTCCTCCTGTCATAAATCGTACCGTTTCCGGTTTCAAAATACGCACCTGTCCCAGACATCCTTCATTTAAAAGCATCTGGGCAAATTTGGCATAATCATCCAATGTGGAAACCAATCCGGCTCCCCCTGACTGAAAGGCCGGTTCCTGATCCAATGTATAACGGATTCCCAAATGGTTTGTTTTTACTTCCACCAATGATCCATTCTGATTCTCATATACCTTAGCAATTCGGTTTTGTTTTTCCTTTGGAACATAAAAACCGGTATCCTTCATTCCCAATGGCCCAAACAATTCCTTTTCCAAAAAATCACCAAACCGCATGCCGCTGACTACTTCTATGACAGCTCCGAGAATATCAGCACTGGTACCATACATCCAATGTTCCCCCGGATGAAAATGGAGATGGCATTTTCCTAACGCATTGGCAACTTCCAGCGTTGTCATCTGATTTTCTTCATAAAGATGTTCATCTATTTCATCAAATACTTTCCCGGCTTCTCTGCCTGCCACCGTCATTTCATTGGGATAAGAAAGTCCCGATGTCATACACAATAAATCCTTTATATTAATCTCTCTTTTCGGTGACACACTCTGATTTCCTTCTGCTACCTTCTGATTTGAAAATCCGGGTAAAAATTTAGATACCGGCTCTCCAAGATCCAACAGCCCCCGTTCTATCAAAATCATGGCTGCTGCAGCCGTCACAGGTTTTGACATGGAATACAGGCGGAAAATGGTGTCTCTCTCTATTTCCAATCCATTTTCCAAATCTCTCATCCCGCTTTTACAGTACCATTTTTCTTCTCCATTTTGTCTAACCAATAAACTGGCACCTGCTATAAATTTTTCTTTCACTGCCTGATCCATAACACACTGCAGCTGTTCTAAAATCTGATCCATTACATCCACTCTCCTTTTTTACTTTTCTCTCTAATTTATTATTCAGAAACAGAGTATATCTGATGTCTTTCTCCGTTTTCATCCCATGTGATATCAATACATTTTCCGTTTTTTATGCGTAATCCTTTTACATATCCTGTTTTCCATTCTTTCGGAAGTGCCGGAAGAATGGATAGTTTTCCCTTCCTATCCTGTACCAGCATATTGGCAATTCCTGCTGTTCCGCCAAAATTGCCATCAATCTGAAACGGCTCATGGGCATCCCACAGATTGGGATAGGTAGAACGGGTCAACAGCGTATTCAAATATTGATATGCCGCTTCTCCATCCTTCAGAATTGCAAACATATTAATGATCCATGCACAGCTCCATCCGGTATATCCTCCTCCGTTTTCCAGACGATGCATAAGAGAGATGCGGCATGCTTCCGTCATTTTCTCATCTCCCTCAAACAATTCCGATGGGAATAAGCCATACAAATGTGAAATATGACGATGCCCCGGCTCCGCTTCCTGATACTCTCGATACCACTCCAGAAGCTGCCCATAACTGCCAGTGCGAAATGGCAGCAGTTTTTCCAGCTTCTCATCGATTTCAGGAAGTATCTCATCCTGAATGGAAAGAATCCGGCAAATTTCTTTTAGATGTCCAAATACTTCCCGAATCAATTCCAGATCCATAGCCGATGCCTGTGTCACACAGCAGGTTTCTCCATCCTTTGTCACATATTTATTTTCCGGGGATGTAGACGGACAAGTCACATAATACCCATCTTTCTCCACCAGCCAATCCAGCAAAAACAACGCGGCTTCACGGGTGACAGGATATGCATGATTGCGTAAAAATTCCTCATCGCCAGTATACTCATAATAACGGAAAAATTCTTGTACCAGCCATGCACCACCCATAGGCCACATGGACCAGGTCACACACCCGTCCCGTCCCTCTTCTTCACCATAAGCAATTCCCACTGGATTGGTATAACCCCAGAAATCTGCGTTATGATGATGAACAAATCCGCGACATCCATAATGAATCCGAGCCGTTTCTTTTCCGTTTTCTGCCAAACGCTCCACCATGGAAAAATATGGTTCCATACATGCTTCCAATCCGCATGACAACGCAGGCCAGTAATTCATCTGTGTATTAATATTCGTCGTCCAATTACTGCTCCATGGCGCCTGTATTTGCCAGCTCCATATCCCCTGAAGATTTGCCGGAAGGCCTCCCTTTCTGGAAGAAGCAATCATTAAATATCTGCCATACTGGAAATATAGTGCATACAAAGCAGGATCTTCCATGCCCTTTCGCAATGCCTGCAGCCGCAGATTAGTCGGAATCTCCTTTTGTTCCCCTAAATATAATTCCACCTGTCCGAACAACATATGGTAATCATTTTCATGCTCCTTCTTCAATTCCTCAAAAGTAAGTGAAACGTTACGCTTATATGGCTTTACCGCCGATAGCAATAAAACAAGTTCTGTCCCTCTTTTCAGACAAATGGATTCCTTATTTACCTGCACTTCGCCATCACAGGACAAAATCTTTATTTCTCCCTGGAACCGCATTCCGCGATATCCCCAGATAACCGCATCTTTTCCCTTACGAATATAGGATGGATCCATATGTTCCGGACAACGTCCGGAAAATTTTAATCGTTCTTTTTCCCCATGACATACAAGAGATAATTCTGACTCCAGATAAATGGTTAAATCCATCACCGGTTGACTGGCAGTAAGGCGGATTACCATGCCGGAAAGCGGATAGCTGCAAAAAACTTCTCTCGTGTAACTGACCTGATTTTCATCCAGAAACGCTACATTAGCCACAGCATCTTCCAAATTGAGAATACGGCTGTACTGGGTTACCTTCTCCTCTTTCTTTAAATTTTCATAAATAATATGAAGGTTTCCCAAAGGCATATACGATTCGTTATATTCTCCCAGCATAGTTTTTTGAATCAATCGTTCCGCTTCTTTACACCGCTCTTCAAAAATAAGGCGGCGGACCTCTTCCAGATTCTCATATGCCCCCGGATTATCTTTTTTTCTTGGATATCCGCTCCATAAACTTTCTTCGTTCAATCCGATGATTTCTTCCTGTATTCCCCCAAATATCATTCCGCCCAGGCTGCCGTTTCCTACAGGTAATGTTTCTTCCCAGACTTTTGCTGGAAATTCATAGTATAATTTCAGTGTTCCCATAAGCTTTTTACCTCTGCCTTTTCACAATTTTCTTTTCAATCCCAAACACAGAAAACTTTTCAAATATTTTGATTTCTCTTATTATACACAATCCTTTTTCAAAGCACAATCGCTGTTTCCATTTCATTTTTGTATTATATGATACAAAAACTCTATGCAAATATACCATTACATTTGCATAGAGTTTTGTTGTGTCTTCCGTTTAAAACTGCATATCTATTTTTCTTGATACGCCTTATTTTTCTGCAAGGCGGGGAAGAACATATTTCCAATCCATATCGCTGGCATAATAAAACTTTGTATAACCCGGCTGGTTATAGCAATTATTCTGCCATGCCACACCACACCGATACTGGGTATCATGCATCAGTGTAAATAATTTATGTGTAGTGATTTCCGTATTGGTATAAATACGGATTGCTTTATCATCGGTTGTCCGAAGTAATAATTCTTCCCGGAAATCTCCAAAAATATCGGCAACCAGACATGGATTTCCCTTTGTTCCATTGTTCGTAGTACAATCCTTTGGCTCCAACATGATTCCATGAGTCAGATCATTGATGATACCTTTATTTTTTCCGGACTTAAAGTCTCCAATATAATCCACGCCATCCAAAATCTGTGTACTCATATCACCAGCCCAATGAATACACTGATTCGTTCCCAGCAGTGGAAGATCCAGTTTGTTGCCTTCACAATCAAACACATCTTTTACCCACATCTGTAAACCTCTGGTATTGGGATCAATATCTCCGATCATACAGCGACCCAAATCTTCTTCTGCATACTCTCCAAAATAAGCTTCTCCCGTTTGCGCATCACGATATGCAAATCCGTATGGCGCATTCTTACCTTCTTCAAAAACATTAAATATCTGAAGACCTGGACGATCCGGATCGATATGTGCCACATGCATGGCATCTCCGTGACCGAATTTTGCCATTTTTCCATTGGGCAGCTTTCCATAACTACTGTACAAAAGAGATCCATCATGATCAATTACTGCTGCTCCATAGATAATTTCCATGCATCCGTCACCATCCACATCTGCTGTAGAAAGACTGTGATCCCCTTGTCCTGCCAGAATACCATACTGCGGGTCACTGCCTACTACCAAATGCGGATTATCATCAAATGGATTTTTCATAGGCACAAAACCGGAATCCACACAGAATTGTTCATGGAATGTATTATTAAAGAAATCATACGCTGTAATCGTTGCTCTTGTATAGTATCCGCGACACATTAATAAATAAGGACGCTCACCATCCAGATACGCCACACCGGACAAGAAACGGTCCACACGATTGCATGGCTCAATACGCTTCATCGCATAATCTCCCCACATAAGTCCGTCGTCCACACGGCCGATTTTAAATGGGATTGTCTGTAATTCTTTTCCGTCACCGGCAAACATGGTTAAGTATTCTGGTCCCTTAAAAATAAATCCCTCAAACTTATCCAATTCATTTTTAGGACTCTTTGCCGGTGCAAATGTGTGGATAAAATAATCCACCAGAGCTTCTGCATCCGTTTTGTTTAATGGATACTCATATTGCTTATCGATACCAAAACATTCTTCCAATGTTTTCGGCCACTGTCCCCGCACTACTTCCGGGTGTTTATGCCATCCCATAAATACTTCTACCATATGATCCCGATAATCCTTGGGAGAGCATACATAGTTATCCTCATGAGAATACCCTGCTTCTACATCGGATTTCGGCATAGTGATATAAAACTCCTCGGCAACGGTTCCGTCATAGTTATATCTTGTCATCTTAGTACCAGGAGCTGTCTTTACTGCCATCTCTGCTTTTCCATCCAAATTGAAATCATACACCATAAACTGGGTATAATGGGCTCCGGCACGAATATTTACTCCCATATCCAGACGCCACAAAAGTGTTCCATCCAATTTGTAACAATCCAGATAACATTTTCCGGTATATCCCTTTATGGAAACATCCTGTGAATTGGTAGGATCCCATTTGACAATATATTCATATTCTCCATCACCATCCACATCTCCCACACTCATATCATTCGCATGATATACGTATTCCTGTCCTGCCGGTGTAACTCCTCCTTTTGGAGCCTGAATCGGAATATCCAAATAGTCATGTTCCCATACATGCACCGGTTCGCATGCTTCCAGACATTCTCCGCAAATAATAGGTGCCACAGCATAGGAATCTTTCTCATTACCTTCTTTATCCAGATAATTGGTACTATCTGCTACCCTGGCAATTTCCTCTCCGTTTCTGAATACAGCATAATCAGCACCTGTCATTCCTGTGTTGCTGTATCCCTCTACTTCATACAGAAACATTCTCCAGCTTAAAAATATTCCGTTTTTGGCTTTCACAGCTACCAAACCACGACTTAATGTTTCCAAATGTTCCTGAAATACCTTTTTTACAGGTGTAGCTAATACCTGGCTGCATTCCTGCTCTACACCATTCACTATGGCAGCCACTTTAAAATAATGCGGTACATGGGTCGCCTTGTGAAGGGTATATTCACATTCCTGGACTTCAGCCATTTTGCGATATTTCATTGTTTTTGTATCTTTATCTGCCCAATATACACAATATGCCTGTGCCTCATCACACTTTTCCCATTCAATAATCACATACTGATCAGCCAGATCCTTGATCTGCAAATGCTTTACCATATTTCTCTCCTCTTTCTGATCCTTACAATATTTTTCATTTTATGCCTTATGAAATTCATCCATAGGGAATCCTTCCATAAAACGGTCTGTTTCTTCCATTGTTTTTGGAAGCGCTTCACGAATAAATTCCAATACCATAATCACGTTCAGACACCACTGAGACGTAAAGTTGGTCGTAATCCAGGAAACTTCATGAAGATTATTCTGATTTCCGGCATCTGAAACAATATGATCCGCAAATCCATCTTTTTTTGTATCACTCATGATCACTCGAATCAGATTCTGCCATGTTGTCTTTGCCAGATTTTCATCTTTATAATATGCTGCACCAAATGCTCCCATAGCTGCTGCCATAAATGGAAGGGATGCTGTTCTGTTTCCGATACGTCCTCCGGAACGTTCTTTTCTCTCTTCCTGACTCATGTAATAGAATTTACCGAAATCTGCCATCATCTTTTTCCACTCTTCATCTTCCAAAAGATCTCCCAGTTCCAACCATGTCTGCGCAGCCCCCATACAAATCTGCAAATGGGTACCTCCATCGGTTCTCTCACCGATATAATACAAGTGACTGTCATTGGGATCATATTCAAAATCCGGTCCGGAATTTAACTGAAGCGGCAATTTTTTCAGATCTTCTATTCCTTTTTGAATCTTTTCTTTATATATATCATCGTGGAAACGTTCCCACTGTGTCATCCAATTGGAACAGAATGTAGACCAGTCAGGACCGCTTCTTGCATGGGTTGGCTTCTTCATTTTTTCCTTATCAAAGAAATGACGAAGGGGATCCATATTGAGCAATGCAAAATCTCCGTCTTTTACATCTTCAAAAACATCCTCCAGACGATGATCACCTGTCAGATAGTAATAATAACGATGATGACCAGCCATAGCAATTCTTGCCTCTTTACAGGAACATCCCCAATGTCTTACATTATGTCTGGATCCGATTCCCTTTAAAGGACCGAAGTGATATACATCTACTTCAGAACAGTGACGGCTCATCGCTTCTGCCAGAGAAAAGATATCTTCCCTTCCGGTACGCAAAAACATAAGCCACAGCCAAATGGTAGGAACCAGTTCCGTGTTTTGCCAAGCATAACCACCCATATCATAACGCCAGCAATGTCTTGCCCGATCATACGTATGCATGAAATCTCCGTAATTGAACAGACCATACCAGTTTCTTACATCCACTTCGTTCTTATAAAATTCCACCGCTTTATTTAATTGATCTTCCAGCCAATTTTCCATTTCACTGTCACGTTTTACCAGACTCCAAGGGCCAAATGCATGTCTCTCATGATAATATTCAGGAGTTCCAACATAAACGGCAGGTTTTTGGATACGTGTGCCAAATTCTTTCAGATCACAATCCGATGGAATGACATCTTCAAACGCTTTTATAGAAAATTCATTGGTATTGGCAATTCCATATGGCGTCGCTCCCACTTCAGCAAATCCTTCATAATATGTTTGCGGATATCCCTCCACTGCATAATGACGAAAATCCATAGCTTCTACTTCCGGTGCCCAAAACCACACGGTAGCTTCTGCCATATCCCGATCTATGCCATTCATCCAGAAACCGGATGGATATTTCTGCCAAAAATCTCTTCTGGCAAACATAAGACCACCGTTTTCTCCACCCAAGGCAGCATATCCGGGTGCCCGATATCCATGCAGCGCATCCAGATAACAACAATTTTCCTGATCTATTTTTTTACGAATTGCAAAATGGGTTGGACTGTCCTGATACATTGTATAATGACTCCATGTGGGCATATCTTTCGCCGAATCAATAACCTCACCATCCCGCTCTTTTGACAAATCCAATCGTTTTCCTGCTATCTGAGCATCATATATATCCTGACGCACACGGGGACGCCATGTTAAAAGTAAATTCATACTCTCATGAAACATACCATGATCCACACCGAATTTCACATGACGATTATACATTGCCCCCTGCATCGGACAATAGAAGCGAAGCCCCAGACCTTTCAGAAAATCTTTATTGGGATCTCCATCATAGAAAAATGTATGCGTAAATGTAATTTCATCACTTTGAATGCCCACAGCAATTCGAAGAATAAAAGGAATCTTTCTTTCACTGTTTTTTTGATTTTCATGAATTCCTCTGATTTTCACCGTACAAAAAATGGGACCACATTCTTCTATAATCACACTCTGAATGGTTCCTTCAAAACTTTTTTGAAGATGAATGAATCCCTCATCATTCTTTCTTGGCTCTTCCAGCAAAAGGATCCCTTTTACACTATTAGCCCTCAGTTTTCCATCAATTATAATATTACGAATAATATCATTGCCACACTTTGGAAATACCATTTGAATCCGCCCGGTATCCAAAAACCACTGTTTTTCTTCTTCTTTTAAAGAAATTCCATTTTCTGTTTCGTGCAGTCCTTTTTCTACTGTCACAGCCTCACCCATGTATCGGCTGTCCGCCGTATGTGCCACCCATTTCACAGAACCATCTGGCCAAAATGCTGTAACTCTTTCCTGGGATGGTATGATTTTCCCTTCCTCATTTCTCACAACAAATGTATCATCAGGAGAAATGTGACCTTTTTCCCACATGCTTCCCCATGTAGTATATCCGCCTCTATTTCGATTGTTCAGTTTATAAAATTTAGTTTTATCTTTCATTTCAGGCCTCCATTTTATGCTGCGTGTTTCTCATCAATTTTCCAGGAGTATAAAAAAGGAGTACCACAGAATCGTTTCCCGATTCTGCGGTACTCCTTATGAAACCGATAATACCTTCAGATATCGCTTTCGCGATTCGAATCTCTTATCTGTTTAATTACTTATTCTGATCTGCCTGATACAGTTCATTTACTTCCTTGATCAGATCTTCTCCACCACGTCTAGCCCAGTCTTCCCACTGTGCTTTCAGACCTTCTTCATCGATTGCTCCACAAATATACTGTGTTCTAGCATCATCCAAAATTTGCTTCAGAGTATCACCATTCTTAGCATTGGAATCAGAATTCAGCAGATACTTTGTAGCAGGATTGAATACAGCATACTGTTCATTCAATTCTTCTGATTCTTCCATTAATTTTGTCTGTGTATCTTTAACTAATACAGGATCTGTAGAAGCTGCGTTTGGTACATAACACAGAGTCTGATTCAAACCGCTATTAGGAGTCTGGCTAGCATCCAAACCTGTATCCAGAAGTTCAATCTCACCATTATCATTAATTTCATAGGTGATACCTTCCAAACCATAATCAGCTAATACAAGCATTTCATTATCATTCATTTTATCCAAGAAATGCAGACAATTCTTAACGTCTTCTTCTGTCTTAGCGCCATCCTTTGTAATCATAAATAATCCAGCGATACCAGATGTTGCCTGTGTTCTTGGTTCACTATTTTCATCTTTTGCCAATGGACCTACATAAGTAATAGTTGCTGTTTCATCTGGATTTACAACAGATGCTACATTATTATCTTCATAATAATCCCATGCACGCTTTCCACCATCCATTACATCTACAAACACACCGGCTTCACCTTTCTTAATTCCGTCGCCCCATGTTGTAGTATCTACAGCAGCCCAATCCTTACGAATCAAACCTTCATCATAGATTTTCTTCATCCAATTTAAAGCTTCCATGTATTCTTCTGTCTGGTGTACTGGTACTAACTGTCCATCTTGTTCTACCCAGCCATTACCACATCCAAACCAAGTCTGAATAATATCCAGAGGTCCTGTGTACTTACACATTTCCATACCGTATGTATCATCTTTTCCATTACCATCTGGATCTTCTTTTGCAAACTTATACAGCATATCATACAGTTCATCTACTGTACTTGGTGCTTCTGTAATTCCAACTTTTTCAGCCCAGTCTGTACGATAACTTAATCCATTACGTCCAATAATTCTGGATCTTGGCAGACCAATTAACTTTCCATCAACAGTTAAACCGTCTTTAACTTCATCCTTGATCTGAGACAGGTTTGGATATGCTTCCTCATCTTCCAGGAATGGTGCTAAATCCCAGAAAGCATCCTTTCTGGCAGCATCGATTACTGATCCCTTAACTTCACTATCTGGGGAAGTTAAAATCATTGGCATATTATCCTTATCCATTAATACTACACCAAATTTTTCAGAGTAAGTATCGTTAGCTTCCCACTGGAATTCCACATGGGTCTGAGTATATTCTTCCATTTTTGCAATTACTTCATCAGAATGATCATTAGATAATGCATGTCCAGAATGATCTACTGCCATAAATGTAATAGTAGGATATTCTCCTGACTCAGTTGCCTCTGCTTCTTTCCCCTCATCATTGCTGCTAGCAGCACCAGTAGTACTGGTATTTCCACTATTTGCCTGTGTTGCCTCAGTACTTTCACTGCCACATCCTGCAAGTACAGAAGAAGCCATTAAAGCAGCCATAGCTGTTGCAGCCAGTTTCTTGTTTAATCTCATTTTTTCTCCTCCTTTTTTAAATATCTTTATTGGAATCAATCGAAAGAAAATTTCGACCAATTACTCCCTATACAAAAGATCAGCCTTTTACAGCTCCAACCATAACACCTTGTGTAAAATACTTCTGTACGAACGGATAAACAATCAAAATCGGGATTGTTGCAACTACTGTAGTCGCCATTTTTACAGCCTTCTCAGGTGGCTGACCAAATACACCCCAATCAAAAGTAGAATCCGAAGTAACACTAGATGTCAAGAAAATAATCCTTCTAAGTACAATCTGAACAACTTCTTTATCTTTATCGCTAATATAAAGCATTGCATTCATGTATGAATTCCAATGAGATACTGCATAGAACAATGACACGGATGCCAACGCTGGTTTCGACAATGGTAAAATGATTTTTACAAAAATCCCCAGATCCTGACATCCATCCATACGAGCTGCTTCCTCCAATTCAGATGGGAGACCCTGGAAATAGTTCTTTATAATAATCATATTGAATGCATTAATAGCGATTGGCAACCATAAAGCCCAAAAAGTATCTTTCAAGTGGAAGACATTGATTACCACAATATATGTAGGAATCATACCACCAGAAAACAACATAGTTATAATAACCATATTCGTAAAGAAATTTCTTCCTCTAAAATATTTTCTAGACAACGGATATGCCAAAGTGCAGCTAAAGAACATATTAATAAATGTACCAATTATTGTAACAATCAAAGAATTCTTTAATCCCTTAAATACATCTCCCGTTTTAAATAAATACTGATATGCATTTAAAGAAAACTCTGATGGAATAATAAAGAACGCTTTTTCCGTTAATTCTCTCTCTGTTGCAAATGAACCTGCAACAACATAAAGGAACGGAAGAACTGTAATTAAAGCGAAAAGACCCACAAAAATATATATCAAGATCTGTACAAACTGATCACCTGGCGTTCTTTTAATTCTCTGGGATTTCACCTCAGACTTTCTTGCCATTTTTTCTTCCTCCTTATTTTAATAAAATCCTGATTCACCGCACATCTTAGCAATTTTATTTGCACCAAGTACTAAAATCAAACTAACAATGGACTTAAACATACCTGCCGCGGCACCTAACGAATAATCTGCTTGTTCAATACCAATACGATAGATATATGTATCAAATGTTTCAGATGCGGAACGGTTCAGTGAATTCTGCATTAAATAAATCTGTTCAAATCCAGTATTCAAAATTTGTCCAACTTTCAGAATCAACATGATAACGATGGTTCCGCGAATTGCCGGCAAGGTAATATGCCACATCAATCTCCAACGACCTGCACCATCCACACGAGCAGCCTCATATTGTTCCTGATCCACACCAGACAACGCTGCAAGGAAAATGATTGTACCATATCCAGTTTCCTTCCACATATTTTGTCCAACAATCATTACCTTAAATAAGCTCGGATCACTCAAAATATCTGGAGCATTATCTCTTCCTACAACAGCTGCCATTAATTGATAAACAATACCATCTGTTGTACTAAACAATTGACTTGTCAGCGATGCAACAATAACAAGCGAAATAAAATGAGGAATATATACTAAAGTTTGCGTTACCCTCTTATACGCTTGACTCTTAATTTCATTCAAAAGCAACGACAAAATAATTGGCGCTGGGAAAAAGAAAATCAAATTAAGAATTGAAATTGATAACGTATTTATCAATACATTCTTGAAATCATATCCGCCAATAAACTCTTCAAATACTTCAAGACCAACAAAAGGGCTATGAATAAATGCCCCAAAAACACCCTTCCCATTAAATGGGCTAAAATCCTGAAAGGCCATAACAAGACCGAGCATAGGCAGATAGTTAAAACAAAGCATATAAACAACACCTGGAATGATCAGTATGTACAGCCAATAGTGTGACTTAAAATATGACAAAAACGGCGTTTTCTTATGTGTAACCGTTTGAGGCATCACACTCTTACTTTTGGTTGTTTTTCCCAAAACCTTCGACCTCCTTAACTTTCTTTCTTACTACGATTTCTTCTGTAAACCGTTTTGAACGTTTTTATTTTACATGCTTTTGTATAATAGTACAATAATCATTTTCTATTCACTTTTTCACTTCACAATTTAAGCTGTATTTTTATTGATAAATCCTTCATTTTTCGCGTTTTATTAAAGTTTTCAACACATAAAATGATCATTTTTTTTCGAAATATTTTACAAAATACTCGTTATCTTTTTATTTATACTTTAGAAAAAGACATGATTATTTATAATTTATTTCCTGTAACCTTTCCTTTCTTATTGCTTTATTGGTAAAACTGCCATATGATAACGATTTCACCTGTTTTTAAACATTTTCTATATCTACGTTTTTGATAAATCATACATCATTTTTCAACTGCCTTCTATGACGAAAAATTACTTAATATATTTTTACAAAGGCAACAAAAATCACCAATATACACATCCTATCCCTGTGTATACTGGTGATTTATCACTTATATTTCATCCCTTTCTTTCTATCTGTGTTGATGCTCTTTACGATATTTTCCAGGAGTCGTCCCGACATATTTACTAAAAAAGCGGATAAAATTCTGTGTATTGGAATAATTCAAGGATTCTGCTATTTGTGCCACAGAAGCATCGGTTGTCAAAAGCATGGTTTTAGCTGCATCCAGCTTTTCCAAATTAATCAGATCTGTAAATGTCATATTCCCCTCTGCTTTTAAAACTTTCCAAATATAGCTGGGATGATAATTCATCTTCTCGGCACACTCTGCCAAAGTAATATTTCCTTTGTATTCCTTCACCAATGCCACAACGCCTTCCATAATATCGGAAGAATAGCTGTGTCGATATTCAATTAATGCATCAATAATCCGTCCCGCTACTTCATTTTTTAAAAAAGCTTTTATCTTTTCATTTTCCCATGGACGATTAAATATGCCAAAAACATCTTTTACTTTCTCTTTGAAAATCTGGTTCATGGACAACCCGGCATTAGACGGCACATTTAACATGGCAACCACCAGACGATACAAGTAATAACTTCTTTCGTGCCGCACCACATTGGTTTCTTTTAATCGATCCATAAACTGGTCAATTAAGTAAAAGGCTTCCTTTTTATCACACTGATCAATGGCATCGGCAAGCATTTTTTCACCTACCGCGTCATAGCCATTTTTAATATATTCGCTGTCAGCAAAATCCTCATAAAATGCCACAGCATTTTCTCCGAAATACAATGTCGTTGTCTCATTGCGCAGTGTCTCTATGGCTTCATTATATGCCGTTCTCATGTGCTTGAGCAAATGAAAGACCTGACTTCCTCCCATAGCAATGGAACATTTGCAGCTTTTCTGCACATAGTCCGCCATCATGCGATAAATTTGTGTTGCGGTTTCTCTTAATTCCTCTTCTTTTTCGCCGCCAATTAACAATAAAATTTCTTCTCCATAACTGATTGGAGAAATAAAAAGCATCTGTCTTAATTCCTGAGGAATCTGTTTTACCACCATCATATTAACGGCTTCTTTTTCTATATCAGCAAATTCTCCTTTTCCTTCTTCCAAAAGGCATACAACAGCAAGAAGCCGATAACAAACCTGCTTTTTCAAACCAAACTGTTCAAGATTTTTATCAATTTCTTCCTGAGGCAGTTCACCACGAATCATATGATCCATAAATAACTCCATCAGAACCGTTTGCTGGGATGAAATAAGTTTCTGCATGCTCTCTCTGTTATTTACCAACTCTTCCACACCATTCTCCAAGTAAGAGAATTCATCCTGACCATCCCACTCATCAAGTCCCAACATAGCCTGAAAAGAGCGAACCAATTCATTCACAGGTTTGGAAATTTGTGCTGATACATAAAAACAAATTCCAAATATTACTGCCAACACAAAAACGGATATTCCCAATCCCCAAAGGATACGTTCCCCTCCCTCTGATCGGGTATCTACGTTATAACCGATAACACAGTACAGACCGTCTCCATCCGGAGTATACACATTCATTCGGTATGGATTTTCTTTTGTAGCCTCAATATATAACTTTTTCGTTGTCTCATCCAAATTCTCCCATTTCTCCTGAGTTGCATCTTCCAACCCCTCATTTGTAGAAAAGAGCAATTTTTTATCTTTCGTATAGAAACATACATCATAATCTTCCTTTAGTTCCATTACCATGGATTTTAACCGGTCTATATTTATTTTTACAAACAAAAAGCCCTTTTCCCTACTGGAAATAGAGGTACGCAAAATAAGAAAAAGTCCATTTAATGATGTACTTTTCCCAGGTCTTACCACTTCCGTATAATCTTCTTCCGTTATTCCATTATACCAGTAAACATAGGATATCTCATCTTCCTGATCCTTTACAAATTTCTCAAACTGGTCATAATTTTTCATTTCTTCCACGGAATACATTCCAAAATTGCTTAATACCCATCCCGCCTTCTCATTATAGAATGTATATTCACTGACAAAATTCATAATCGAATAACTGCCCTGCAATAACTTCTGCACACTGCTGATATCATCATAAAATGTATAGGGAATACTGTCCTGATCCAACAGCCACTCAACTTCATCTCTCGTTGAGAGTTCCATATAATACTCTCTAATTTCTTTTAACACACTTTCTACAGAATCTTTTACACGTTCACCGGCAGCATCCAATGCCATAACACTTCTTTTTTCTGTCTCGTCCACATAGGTTTTGTAAGTAATTCCTCCGAAAATCAAAACAGGAATAATTACAATCACCATTAAGACCAAAAAAACTCTGCTACGAAATTTTGGTCTGCCCTTACCTTTTCTTATATTTTTCATATTTCCTCCAAATCGGAATCACAAAACCGGCAGTGCTTTTATAATCATTTTCTTTCCGCCCCGATAAGCACTGCACAAATATATTTATCATTTCATTGCTGTCAGATATCCCCATCATAATAAAATTGGTACATACCATCTGTACCAATTTTAAAACATGATCATTCTATTTCCACGCAATACTCATTTTATTTTCATATATGAATTAACTATTTCTATTATAACGTAATCCCAAAAAAAGGTCAAGATTTTTCCCTTTTGCAAATCGCACTATCATTTTCTTTTCTAAAGGATTTTATATATTCAATTATGCATAATATTCCCTATTAATTCTCACAGTTTTGTGATTTTTTTTTATTATTCAATACATTTATATTGTGAGGATAAATATAAAAAATCATCCGAATTTTATGTAACCTTCTTCTATTTATAAGTATGCTCTTTATATAAACACAAATATATGATATCGTATGATTTCAACTGTTTTTAGACTATTACCACATAAAGTATTTATTTTAACATAATTTTCACTAGTTTCTACACAATTTGTTGCTTTTCAAATGAATAGCTATTTATTATAATTGACTTACAAATCAAATCCTACTTATTCATATACATCAAACGATTATTGTAAATGTTATTTCACTATGAAAGGAGACTTACATATGAAAAAAGATCGAAAAGAGTTGCCACCAGAAATGCTCAATCGTTTGAGTGTCGGACAGAGGATCCGGCATGAACGCCAATTACGTTACATGACACAAGCTCAACTAAGTGAGCTCTTAGGAATCTCTGTCAGCTATCTTGGTGCGCTGGAACGGGGTGACCGCCCTGTATCCAGTGCCATGATTCTTCGTTTCCATGAATGTCTTGGATTATCCTACGATTATCTTTTAGAAGGAACCACATTTTCCGATCTGGCTTTAGCCCAATATATAAAAGAGTCGGATCACTATGGTCCCAAACACAATCTGGAGGTCATGTTAGGCACCTGTTCTCCACAGGAAATGGAAAATTGTTACGATTTTATCCATACCTATCTTATGACCTCCAGAAGAAGGAAACGTCATTCTACAAAATCCTGCGGACAGAGCTCTCCCCAATCTGAATCTTCTTCGCCTTGAGAAGTCCGCCCAGAGCTCGTTTGAATGCGTTTTTACTCATATGAAGTTCTCTCTTTATTACTTCAGGAGAAGCTTTTTCCCCAAAGGGAAGCACACCATCAAATTCTTCCAATGCCTTCAAAATCGTTTCTTCATCACGATTCATCTGAAGATACGCTTTTTCACGCAGACTTAAGTCCAATTTTCCGTCTTCTCTTACCCGCACAACTCTCGCCTGAACATGATCACCAACACCATATGTATCATATAGCTCTTTTTGCGGAATCATTCCATAATACTGATTATCTACAGCTACAAAAGCACCGATTTGCGGATTAATCTGATAGATAATTCCTTCCACATGGTCATCCTTTTTATATGGGCTGTCTGCATTTAAATATTCATACACGCGCATCGTCGCACATAACCGACCGCTCTTATCTATATAAAGAGTCACAAGACACTGATCTCCCGGCCGAACCGGCGCTGTCTGTTCTTTAAATGGAAGAAAGAGATCTTTTTCCAATCCCCAATCCAAAAATGCCCCTATTTTTCCCTTATCAACCACTTCCAGAACAGCAAGTTCATTCAATTGAATTTTGGGGCTACGCACGGTTGAAATCAAACGGTCACTGGAATCCTTATATACAAATACTTCCAACTCATCACCAATATGGATTCCTTCCGGAACTTGCTTTTTGGGAAGTAAAACCCCTGTACCGGATTCGCCTTCCCCAAGATAAATACCAAATTCTTTTTCTCTGACTACCTTTAATTTCTGCACTCTTCCTAATTCAATCATGTTTTTCTCCATTCCTTCTCTATTCATGTAAAGCCATTTTAAAGGATTTCTCCTTTTTCTACTTATCAGCAACAAACTCCACGACTGCATAGATCGATCCGCTTTCACTGCTCAAAACAACAACATATCCTTTTTCTTCTGCAATTACAGTGGGAATCATTTTATCACCCAATACCGCCTGATTCCTATACTCTGCTCTAACTTGCCTGATTCTACATTCCTGCGGAATATATTCCCGCGCCATCAAAACATATTCCCCATTATTCACATGATGGTTTGTATCAATTTGGTGAGGCCGCACCCAAAACGCTTCTTTTTCTTGACCACCACTTGGAATAAGGATTTTTCGGTCTGCATATTCCATATCCAGTTTTTCTCCCACCTCATAGCAGGACATATCTTCCTCGCCGACACGAATCGGTTTTCCCGTATCTGTGTTTAGCAAACACCACACAGAATTTGCCTTTATCATGGGTTTTTTGTTTTCATCCATAATTACAAAGTTTCGAAATCCTAACATTCTTTTAAAATCATATGGTTGTGTTCCTATAATAATATTTTGACCAAAAAGAGGATAACTATCGATTACAATCTGCCAGGAAGAGAGGATCCATACCTTATGTTCTTTTTTTAAACATTCGATTCCCTTACCAACATCCTCTGAATGAAATGTGGTGCAATCCTGTAAATAGTTAATGATTGCATCTAAACTGATTTTCCCTGATCCATCTATTTCACTATAACGAACTCTGCTATTAAACGTATACATATACTTCCTCTCACTCTTTGCTCTATTTTTTTCACCAGTATCCTCATATAATCCCATGAGCAAAGTATATCACAAACCATTGCTTTTGGCTACCTTAACCCGCTGTCTGAGCGCACAGATTACATCGTTTACATTTTCACAGAATATTTTAAAAAAGTTTTACTTTTTTCTAAAAATTATTAAAAAATTTCCAAAAAAACTTTTTTTAATTTTTTTCAAAAAAACACTTGCATTTTTTTTGAAGCTATTATATAATACATATCGTTGTGAGAAACAAACAAAAAACAACACAAAATAAAGCGCTATCGCCAAACGGTAAGGCACTGGACTCTGACTCCAGCATTTCTAGGTTCGAATCCTAGTAGCGCTGCTTCCAAGCCTCTTCGGAGGCTTTTTTGTTTTATGTAGAATTTCACCATATCATTTGCAGACATACTGATACACACAAAAAGCGGGACGAAACTTTTCACCCCGCTTTTTATTTACGCATAGACAACGAGCCGTGCACGGATGCTTGCATACGGCAACGGTCCGCAAACGTGAGAAACTAGCAAAGCGTGTTTCTCATCGCTATTTCATCTCCTGTCTGGTTCCATAAAACATAAGCATAAAAGTCACAAATAAAATGATACAGCAAAATAGTACCGCCTTCTCCGCAAAAACATGAGTCAGCGCTGCTCCTACAACGGCTCCCATCATAAAAGAACCTACAATCGTCAAATAATGCTGTCCTTTTTTCTTAGCCTCTTTATCCCCTCCTGCGATCCAATGATAAAGGTTTTCTGATGCACTTCGCAAATTGCCAGTACACATGGTGGTGGCAAATGCATTCCCTCTGACTTTACGAAAACTCTCTACCTGCATGGAACATACAAATGCAATTACTGTTGTGACAATCACATCTAAATTTCCTTCGGGAATAAATGCAGTTACCGCTAAACAAAAAATCTCAAATAGAATAATTATTTGTCTCCAATGCAGTTTCTCATAAAGACGAAAAATCTGCTTCACCCATTCGGCTAAAAATATCCCCACAATAAACGCAATGACCGGGATCAGATATAATATCATATCTGCGCCATTTCCATCTGCTGCTGACAGGGCAAACATAACCAGATTTCCGGTCTGACAATTGGCAAATACTCCTCCTCGGCAGAAAAATGTGTAAGCCTCCAAAAACCCTCCAACTATAGCTAAAAGAACCCCAAGTCTTAGAGATTCTGACATTTGCCTGGTTTTTGCTTTCATTTTTTTCTCCGCCCTTTCTAATTCTTTCTTCTATCATTATCAAATATGTTATCACCGTCACACCAAAAATCCATACCCGGATATTCTTCCTCCAGACGATAGCAAACTCCATCCCGAATTCCTTGGGTATCTCGGATTCCTGTCAGGGTACCATCCAAAATTTTTCCGGTCAATCCAATCAGTTTTTTTATCTGATCTTTTGTTTTCAAAGCTTCTCCGTGACAGCGTACCACATAATCATATCCATCTAAGTTCCATAATTTTTTCATACTTCTATGATAAGTTTCCACCGTACTTCCATAAAACTGGTTCTTTTTATGTACAATCGTTCCATCATTGGCCATATCACCAGTAAAAAGGAGATGTTCCTTTCGATCTAAAAAACATAGGGATCCCACCGTATGCCCCGGTGTTTCAATTACCTCCAAATTGCGCCCTCCAAGAGTAACAACCATTCCCTCCCGTATTCCGATGCGTGCATAGGGCCGATCCGGAATCAAAGATTCCTGTGCCTCCGTAAGATATTCCGGACAAAATCTTCCGATTCGTGTGTCCACATACCACTTTCGCATCGCATATGTACACATGGCTTCTGACGCTTCAAAATCGTTGGGTGACAGATAAACCACCGGAAACTGACTATTTCCCCCGGCATGATCCAGATGTCCATGGGTATTTAATACATATAATGGTTTTTCTGTAATCTCCCTCACTTCACTCCGAAGATCTCCCATGCCGTCTCCCGTATCCAGCAATGCCGCATATTCATTTCCAACTACCAAAAAAGCCTGTACGACACCATATTCTTTTAAACACCATGTATTTGGAGCAATTTCTTGTACTTTATGCTTCATAATATACCACCCTTCCTTTCAATCTTCTATTAATTATCAATTTCCTTCGTAGCACTTGTTTCATTGTTCTCTCCCTTCAAGCCTTCTGTTTTTTGTTCTTCCAGTTTTTCTTCTGTTATAAAATTCAAAACTGCTATGGAGAGAACAGGATCTTTATACTCTTGTCTTTTTTTATACCATCCATCCTTTCCTTCTTCCCATATCGATATTTCGTTTTCGGAAAATCCGTCTATTACTGTTAATCGGATTTCTTCTGTATAAACCGTCCTTCCAAATAAAATTTTCTTTGGAAAAAACGAAGAAGGCAATGTTCCCGACAAAATTTCTTTCCATTGATTTCCACTCCGATATTCCACTCGATATGTTCGAATATCTCCCTCATGCTCCCTGTGATTCTGTCGGGGCACATACAACAATCCCCTTATTTTTGCCGGTTTTTTCATGGATAAACGAATGTGATATGGATGTCCTCCCTCCAATCGGATAAAGGTATCCGCTGACCCGTCCAGTATAGCAGAAAGATCTTCCTTTGGATTTTCTTCCCATACAGCAGTAACCTGTAGCTGTTTCATTACATAATTAGGAGAAAATACAGATGTCAATTCTTCCTCTGTAACTGAGGTAGATGGCTCAAATTCATCGGATGTAACATAATTCCACAAACTGTGAAATAACGCCAACGCCTCCGGTCTTCGCTCCAATTCATGTTCCAAATCTGCCGTCACTACGAGAAGTTTTCCTTTTCCCACACAACAGGAAAAAATCATTCCCAATTTATAGTTACGATTCCATTCATCAATGGGCTGTACTATCATCTCCACATTATCCGGAAGCGCTTTCATCTGAAAACCTCTGGCGCCTTCAAATAAACTTTCCCACTGCCATCCGCCACAATTATCTGTTGGAAAAGAACGAAGCGCAGGGTGACCGCTTTGGCAGATCATTCCCATTCCTCTCCCCCAGGTAGGTCCCATTTGAGCGTTCCAAAAAACCGGCCGAAAACGAAGAGGCGGACAATCATAGGAAAGAGAAGCCGGATCCGGTGAAAACAATACCTTTTTTCCGAGCTGAAGACATTCCAATGCCTCATCCCAAGAACGGGTATAAACAGAATTTTCCTCCTGTTTTCCCTCATGTTTCTTCCTATTTAATAAAGATTCAATCGCTTCCTTTTTCACCTCGTGATAAAGATAAATATCCCAGGCATTTTCTATTCCTAAATTTCCAATTCCAATCTTGATGGTATATTTCATGGGAGCCTGTTTTTCATAAAGAGGAATCCGTATCGTCCCCACTCCAATATTTTTACCTAAAGGAATATCCATAACAGAAACCGTACCTTTTTCCACTTCGTTCCCGAATTGATCCAGCATTTTCCACCATATTTTTTGCTTTTTCAACTCTTCCCGTCCAAAATGGCAAATTTCCACCGGAATATTCATTTCTTCCTTGTTTGTATACGTCCTCTTATTCAAACGCGCCAAAACTACTGTCTCATTACAAAATGTTTTCCACTCTTCTTTTTTCACATAACCTTTTTCTTCCCAAAAAGAATCCAGTATTCCCACCAGAGCCGTTCCCTGTCCCAGATAGTCATGAAGATCCAAAAGTTCAAACCCATAGATATGCGGAGTCCGGAAATTAGCTTCCAAATCTTCTTTGTACATGGCTACCTGCTGACGGCCCGAGTAATATACAAATTCTTTATTCTGTTTAAGAACCCGATTTGCTCTGGCGCTCTCCTTAAATACCTTAAAATTTCCGGGACGCATATACCCGGTAAATTTCTCAATGACAGAATAATCCGGATAGGAACACCA
The DNA here is from genome assembly GCA_026169045.1 of Lachnospiraceae bacterium. Taxonomy (GTDB): domain Bacteria; phylum Bacillota; class Clostridia; order Lachnospirales; family Lachnospiraceae; genus Fimimorpha. The sequence goes on from JAPFDH010000117.1 coordinate 46,955, forward strand.
TTGTCCCAGTTCGTGACAAATAACAGGATATCGAATTCCTTCCAAGGAAATCCTATAATCCTTTCCTTTCCATCCTTGATGATTACGAATGGTTCCTCCCGGTTCCAATCCATAACCGGAACGGTGAAAATATACATAATCCGTACCGTCTATTTTAGCAGGTACTACAGGATATGGCCAGCCGGACTGAATGGTATACAATCGCCTGTCATCATACTCCTTCATTGTCTCAACCCATTTTTGTAATGGTTCCATCCATTCACCCCCTGGTTCATTACTGGGAGATAACATGACAAAGGATGGATGATTGCCGAAACAATCTATAATTCTTTTTGCCTCTTCCATAAGGACATCATTCATGGGAATATTGTTTCGAAACACATTCCACATTCCACATTCTACCTGCAAATATACGCCTGCCTCATCCGCCGCCTCAAATGCTGCCGCAGGAGGACAGTAGGAGTGGAAACGAATGAAATTTAATCCCCAATCCTTAATTGTAATCATGATCTTTTCCCACCACTCCTTACTGCAGGATGGATATCCTGTCAGAGGATAATCTCCAGCAAAATGTGTTCCGCGAAAATAGGTAGGACGCTGATTGACAAAGAACATTCCATCCTTCGTATTTATATGACAGAATCCAAATGTCACTGCTTTCTTTTGGAGCCCCCACATACTTGATATTTCCACCAAGACTTTTTCCAAGTGAGGAGAAAACTCATCCCACCTCTGCGTATCCCCAGGATACGTAAGCACCAATTTCACTTGATTATTTCCCGCCTGAAAATCAAAATTCTTTTTTTCCGTTCCCTGCCCCATATTTTCATGAGAAATCTCCGTTCCTGCAAAAGCATGTATTTCAGCCTGACAAGAAACGTCACTGTGATTGCAAACCAAAAGATCCAGAATGGCAGTGCGATTCTCTGTCACAGGATTCACCTTTATCTTCACAATTTCAATCATAGGAGCAAATTGAATTTCCACTTTTCCCACCATGCCATTCCATGTGGCAGCCAATGCATCTGACACACCATGTCCATCCGGCCGATAGGGAAGTTGCCATCCATTGTCCACACAAATTACCAAATCGTGTTTTCCTGCCTTCAATCTTCCGATTTCAAAAGAATGTGGTGTGCAGAGAGATTCTTCTTCTCCTACTTTTTTCCCATCAATCCATACACTCGTTTTCCACTTGGTACATTCCAGATACAAACGGGTCCACATCGTTTCCTGTTTTTCTGAAACCATAAACCAAGTCTGATACCAGGCTTTTCCGGTATAATATCTTGGCGGCTGACTGAGAAAAGGAACATTTGTCTCCTCTTCCTGTGCATATTGATATTCCTCTCTTTGATACCAGAGATGATCATATAAACTCTGAACCCAATCTGTTTCTTTTGTAATACTGTCTCCATATCCCTGTTCCTGGAGAATACCCGGAATCGAAATATCATCTTGATACATCTTTTTCTCCCAATGGTTGACTTCTCCAATATTGTCCTCATCCATCGCCAGTTTCCATACACCGCTTAAATCTATTTTATCTGCGTTGTCCGCCGTTTTCTCCATGACATAATTTGTCAAAAAAATTCCGCCCCGCTCCACCTGCTGCTCTTTTTTTATCCGATATCCTCTTTTTTCAAAAAAAGGACGGGCAGTAATGGAAGCATGTGTCGTAAATGACTTTCCACTATGGTTTTTCTCTAACTCATCACAAAGTGCTTTTCCCACTCCCTTGCTTTGATAATCCTTATGAACATATAAACGATCCAAATAACCGGTTTCATCCATATCGGCAAACCCGATTATCTTTCCATCCTCTTCCGCAATCCTTGTATCATGCTCTAAAAAGGAAGCTTTCCATCTTTCTTCATCCACAATGCCTGGTGCCCATACATCCAACTGTTCTTTTGTATAATCCTTTGCATTTACTGTATGTACTGTATCATAAAACAAACCAGCCATTTCTCGTTCATCTTTCACTTTGTACTTTCTAAGTATCATGTCGCTTATCTCCTCGCCGTACGATAAAAGAAGAGGGGATATCTCCCCTCTCCCATAAACCATACTGTCTTCCATTTTCTGTCAACAGGTTTTCCCAGTATGTTCTGAGATCCCTTTTATTTTATCGCATTTTCCTTCAATGATAAATACTTTCTTCACTCCATTCTAAAAAATCTCCGGTACTGGCATCCATCTCAAATTCATATTCCTTCTGATCATAGTAAACATCCCCTTCATAAAGCAGTTTCCCATCATCCCATTCCTGTTTGATCCGAACATTTTCTTCCGTTGCTCCCGGAACTTTGGCCAAAACCAATTGTGTCGCTTCTTCTATGCCGATTCCCTCCTGCTGCTCCGTTGAAGATGCTGCCTGGGTAGCTCCCGGATAATAGTAATCATCGTCAATATCAAAATCAACACTTAGGATTTCCTTGGAATACGCATCAATTTCATAATCATATTCCTTATTCTGTACATAAAATTCTACTTTGTATATTTCCGTCTTACCCTTATATTCCCGTCTGACATACACTCCACCCACTTCATTTTCTGTAAACCCGGCATCCTCCAAAGCAATATCCTTTGCTCCATCCGGCGAAATACCTGTATCAGTAAGTGCCATAGTCGTTTCTTCCACCCCGTCTGCTTTCGTTTCTTCTCCATTCTCTACAGATTCTTTATGTGTTTCCTGTACATCGTCACTTGATGGTACTTTCATGGGTTCTGTCGCTTTTTCCTGTTCTGTTTCCATCACATGATTCCCGGAAGTCACGGTATTTTGTGCCACAGATCCACTCTCTTTTCCGCATCCGGCAAGCATTCCTCCTGCCAGTAAAACTGCTACCAATATCCCTGCAAACGTATCATATCTTTTCATCCTATATTCTCCTTTCTTTCTCCATCTTCCTTCTCAAGTTTTTATAAATGAGACAGGAACTTTTTTCTTTATTGAAATGATAGAACAAAAAGATTAAAGAAATATTAAAGAAATTAATTTTATGATCGTTATAATTCTTCATTTACAAAAAATTGAATGGTGAATGTTGTTCCTTTTCCCAATTGACTGGATACCGATATATTTCCTCCATGTACTTTTACAATCCACTTTACCATAGATAATCCCAATCCTGAACTTTCGGTACTACTCCTGGATGCATCTACCTGATAAAACCGATCCCAGATTTTCCCTAAAGCCTCTTCTGAAATACCTATCCCATCATCTCTTATCACCGCTGTGATTTTGTCTGTTGTCTGTGAAAGGTGCACCCAGATATGACCATTTTCTTTTCCGTAAGAAATCGCATTATTCAACAGATTCATCCACATTCGGATGAGTAATGTTTCATCCCCTTTTTTCATTATATTAGGCTGAATATCTTCATATACGGTAATCCCTTTTTCCATGGCCCTTTCTTTTGCTTCCTCAGTTGTAATCTCCATTAATTCACTTAAATTTTGATTCTCCATTACCAATCGTTCTCTTCCCTGATCCGCTCTGGATAATATCAATAATTGAGAAATCATTTTCGAAAGAGCCTGTGTCTTTTTCTGAATAAGAAACACCTCTTCCCGTGTTTCCTCATCCAGATTCTTTTTTTCCAACAGTGCATCACACTGCATCAATATGACAGAGATCGGCGTTCGCAATTCATGAGAAACATCCGATGTAAACTGTTGCTCCCGTTTAATGCTTTCTTCCACATGTTCCAGCATTCCATCAAACGTTTTTGCCAACGTATAAATTTCATCTTTTCCATCCCCCAAATGAATTCTTCTTGAGAAATCGGATTTCTGCCGGATATCCTGCACCGTATCCGTAATTTTCTTTACCGGGGCAAGGGTTTTCTTTGTCATTCCATACCCAAGCAAAGCTGCCAAAATTACAATTAACGGAAAAATTATGACAGCAAACCGCAATATGGACCGAAAATCCTGTTCGGCATCGGATATAGAAACAATACCCCGAATCAAAATCGTACCATATCCGTCCAAAGGATAACTCATATCCATAATATCATACCGCACAGATCCTGATACAACTTCCCTCAAATTTCCATCTTCAAACTGTGTCGTCTGATCAAATCCGTACGGAATCTTTCCATATAAAAGATTTCCTCCTGTATCATACAAAGAAAGATATACATTATCTTTTAATTCCAATAAATCAGAATCAAAGCGCAATTCTTCATTTTTATAAGTTACTTCCTGTGTTGCCTCCGATACACGTTGTCTTAATTTTCCTTGTACAGACGTTCTGATTTCCTGATTACTGACGGAAAAAAGTATTACCAAAGCCATAGAAACCACTGCCGTCATCAGTATGGTATATACAAGTGTTAACTTCGCCTTCAAAGACAATATCCTGCCATATGTCATATTCTTTTACCCTTCTTTTCTCAAGACGTATCCGCTCCCTCTAACGGTATGAATTAATTTTTCTTCAAATGGATCATCCAACTTTTTCCGCAAATATCGGATGTATACATCAATGACATTGGAACCACCCACATAATCATAATTCCATATATGTTGTTCCAGCTTTTCTCTTGATAGAACCACTCCCGCATTTTGAGCCATATAACGCAGGATGGAAAATTCTTTTCCCGATAACTTTATTTCCTTTCCTTCCCGAAAAACTTTTTGGGTATCCAATTGAATTTCCATATCTCCGATTCGAATGGAAGAGGTTTTCTCTGCCGATGGCTTTCGAAGCATCACACGGATTCTGGCCAAAAGTTCATCAAACGCAAAGGGTTTTACCAAATAGTCATCTGCACCCAAATCCAAACCATTTACCCGGTCTTCCACGCTATCCCTTGCCGTCAAAAAAAGAATCGGAACTTGATTTCCCATGGCACGGATTTTTTTCAGCACCTCTAATCCGTTCATTTTGGGCATCATAATATCCAAAATTATTGCATCATATTCTGCACATGCAAGATAGTCAAAAACTTCTTCCCCATCAAAACAGGAATCCACACTATATTTTTCCTGCGTTAATCTTTTTTTCAAAAGCCGGTTCAGATCCCGTTCATCTTCTGCGATTAGAATACGCATACATATCTCCTTTCTCTGACCTATCATATATCTATTCTATCTCTTTTTTATCCAATTATTTGTAACTTGTCAATCCCCTATCATATCTGACAGACATTATGAAATTATAAAAAATAGGCTTCGCCTATTCAACTCCCCTTCCCCTCAATCTTGAGGGGTTAGGGGTTTCTTTTTTTTCATTTTCATGCATAATAGAGTTATGAATATTTTACAAAGAATCTTTACCGACTATTATGAAGAAATTA
>JAPFDH010000081.1 GCA_026169045.1 Lachnospiraceae bacterium
AATTTCTTCATAATAGTCGGTAAAGATTCTTTGTAAAATATTCATAACTCTATTATGCATGAAAATGAAAAAAAAGAAACCCCTAACCCCTCAAGATTGAGGGGAAGGGGAGTTGAATAGGCGAAGCCTATTTTTTATGCACAGACAACGGGGTGTGGACGGATGTTTTCTTTTGGTACCAAATTTCTGAACAGTTATAAAAATACAGGAATAATGTAATTATTTGGTGGAAAATAAAATGCTAAAATGCTATACTAGAAATAAAATATGAGAGTTCGGGAGGGGCAAATGGTATCCATTAAGAGAGATCGATTATTTTGGCAATACCTTCTTTCCTATATATGTATCTTTTGTGTCCCATTGACCATAATCTTCATTCTTATTTATGGAAGTGTGGGAAAGCAAGTAACAGATCGGGTCGTCAAGGAAAATAAGCAGGGATTATCACGGGCAAAAGCCGTCATAGAAATTCAGTTGGGATATCTGCAGAATGCAAAAGAGTATTTGTGTTCCAGTGTGGTATTTCCTAATTTTAATTTTGAAAAAAATACAACAAGGGCCATTGAAATTCAGGAAAAGTTAAGAGCCGGATTATTAATGACACCATTTGTATATGATATTATTTATTTTCAGGGGGAAAGTGATTACGTATTAGGTTCCAAATCTTCAGGAACCGTTTCCAGTTATGTGAATGATATGTATCACTATCTGAATATGGATGAAACATTGGTGGAATATAATCTGCGTCATATTGATGAGGACACATTTTGGAGAGTGCAGGATGTAAAACCCATTTGGCAGAATACCGTAAAACTTATGACTTACATCATGCCGGTAAAGACGATAGACCGTAACGGTTCCAATAATCAATTTATTTTTTTGCTGCCGGAGACATTATTTAATAATGCACTTCAGGAAGCCTTGGTAGAGGGTGGAGCCAGCTATATTTTGGATAAAAATGGGGAACTTCTGGTAGTCAATGGGGATGAATCCTTAGTTGAATATGCAATGATGGAGCAGGAAAAGGAAAAAATCTTGTCTGCTGAAGAAAATGAAACGAAAATAGGAAAAGACATTTATCGGACCAATTGCATTGAATCAGAAAATTATGGCTGGAAATATGTTGCTTTAATTCCTGAAGATCAGATAGCGGAGAGTGTCAGACAGATTTGGCTTCCTATGTTTGCTGTTATATTATTGTTTGCGGGTATCAGCGCTGTTTTTATTTTTTATTTTATGAAAAAAAATTTTCTTCCTATCTATCATTTGAAGGAATATGCTGGAGAGTTGGCTGTAGAGTCAAAAGGAGAAAAAAATGGTGTTGATGGAATCAAAAGAGCGCTGCAGTTAATGTCAATACAGAATGAGAAATTGCAAAGCATGATACAGGAAGGAGAGGCAGGATTCCGTAGCCTGTTTATTCGTGATTTATTGTATGGCAAAGTAATGGATCCTTCTGTGAGAAAAAAACAGGCTGATCAGTATGAGATACGGGTGGATTGTGAGCGTTGGCAATGCGCAGTGATTTATTTTTCATCCAGAAGCGGGACACAAATACAAGAAATTGAGGATTTATTGGAAAGTGTGGCGCCTAAAAATAGCTATGCATGGATTTATCCCGATGCTGCCAATGAAAAATTGTATTTTATGGTGGGATATCGTGCCGGAAAGGAAAAATATGTAAGTGGATACTGGAAGCAGATTATGGAAACCAGTAGAATCCATGAAGGAGAAGCCGTTTGGATGGGCGTGGGACGGGCATATGAAAAAATAGAAGATATCAAAGAATCCCGTCAGGAAGCGGAACGTGCTTTGGATCTGCGTTTAGCAGAAAGCAAAGAGAACATATTTTTTTATGAAGAGATGTTACGCAGAAAGAAAGCTGTTTATTTGGAATTTTCCCAATTGGAGACAGCTGTTTTTCATAAAAATAAGGAAAAGATTTCAGAAATCCTGGAATGGTCTCAAACCCAACTGCAGGATCCGGAACTTTCGATTGAATCAGTGCAGGAAAATTGTCATAAGTTGATTTTTTCACTTGGAAAGCTGGCGAACCGATTAAATAGAGAAGTATTTGGAGAAAGAAAGCTGGATTTGGATGCAATCCGTCATTTATCTTTTTTCACCGTTTCCGAATTATTTGATAAAAGCAGGACATTATGTATGCATATTTTAGAATGGATGGAAGAAGAGACGAAAAAGGCGGATACGATGCAGCAGATTTTGGATTACATTGGACAAAACGTTTTTTGTTATGATTTAACGGCATCCAATATTGCAGAACAGTTCCATATGTCGGCATCCTATCTTAGCCAGTATTTTAAGGCAAAGCAGGGAATCACAGTTTTAGATTATATCACCAATTTGAAAATGGACACAGCCAAAAATCTTCTGTTGACTACGTCGCTTACTGTTTCACAAATTGCGGAACAGATCGGATATGCCAATGAAAAAACATTTACAAGGCGTTTTAAACAGATGATGGGAGTGACACCTGGGGAATATCGGAAAAAAGAAAAATAAAACTGTAAAGAGAAAAATAGGAGAACGTGCGTTTTCAAACAGATACCAGTGTTTGAGAACGCACGTTCTTTATATGTAAAATGCATAAGGTTTTCCTGGGGAAAAATGAAAAAAATATAAATATGGTAAAAAAAGAATAGAAAAAGTAAGTTTTTTATAAAAAAAACAGGGGTAAAAAAGTGGGGGGTTCTAAAAAAATGGGGTATTAAGAAGGGGATTTTATCTCTCACGTCTATCAAAAAGTGGTAAAAATGTTCATAATGCACAATAAATATAAGCGAAATTGTATGAAATAAAGAAAGTTGAATAAAGTGTGAACGAGAAATATAATAAGCGCATAACAAATATTGATCAAAAAGAAAAGGAGAAGAGGGTTATGTTTGGAAAAAAGAAAGATGCCGGAGGAAGCGCTGTCCTTTACGCATCAAAAAAGAAGAAATTTTCAGAACGCCTGAGATTTTCTTTTAGCCATCATTATGAACTATATCTTTTGGCACTGCCCACATTGATATATGTATTTATCTTTTGTTATATTCCAATTTATGGATTACAGATGGCTTTTCAGAATTTTTCCATAGCAAAAGGATTTGGAGAAAGTGAGTGGGTGGGATTTAAGCATTTTATAAAGTTCTTTAATTCCTATCAATTCTGGCCTACATTGTGGAATACGGTTTCATTGAGTTTTTACAGTTTGATTGCCGGTTTCTTTCCACCTATCATATTGGCACTGCTTCTTCATCATGTTAAGGCAAGAAAATTTGGTAAAGTAGTACAGATGGTAACATATGCTCCTCACTTTATTTCAGTGGTAGTTTTGGCTAGTATGCTTCGTTTGATGTTATCTCCAAGCAGCGGTGTTATTAATACCATGATTGAGTTTTTTGGAGGAGAGGAAGTTGACTTTATGGGGTCGGCAAATCTATTTCCCCATATCTATGTGTGGTCCGGTGTATGGCAAGGTATGGGCTGGGGCAGTATCATCTATCTGTCAGCACTTTGTGGAATTAGTCCGGAGTTATATGAGGCGGCGAAGATGGACGGAGCGGGAGAGTTTCAGAGAATCCTTCACGTAGATATTCCGGGTCTTATGCCTACAATTGTGACCATGTTGATCTTAAATTCAGGGCAGATTATGAATGTTGGAATGCAGAAAGTATTGCTGCTTCAGACACCATTGAATTTGGAGACATCCGAGATTATTTCTACCTATGTATATAAGTCTGGTATTTTAAGTGCACGTTATAGCTATTCCGCGGCAGTAGGGCTTTTCCAGTCGGTGGTAAATGTAATTATGTTGGTTACGGTAAATACCATTTCACGTAAGGTATCTGAAAATAGTTTATGGTAGGAGAGAAAAAAATGGCAAGGGAAAAACGATTGAAGTTTAGACGTTCCAGGGGCGATTTAATATATTCTGTCGTTACATATATTATCCTGGGTTTCTTATTTTTGATAACGTTGTATCCGTTATATTTTGTGGTAATTGCATCTTTTTCCGATCCGGCGCTGGTCAATTCCGGTCAGATTGTACTTTTACCGAAGGGACTGGATTTTAGAGGATATGAGAGAATTTTTGAGCTGGATCGTGTATGGCATGGATACTTAATGTCCATCTATTATACATTATTTGGTACATTGTTTAATTTGTTTTTAACATTTACAATTGCATATGTGTTAACCAGAAAAGACTTTATGGCACGAAATTTCTTCATGAAATTTCTGATGTTAACCATGTTCTTTGGAGGTGGTCTGATTCCTACCTTTATTCTGGTTCAGGATTTGGGATTATACGACACACCACTGACTTTGATTATTTATGGCGGTGTCAGTGTTTACAATGTTATTGTCACAAAATCAACATTGGAAAATACCATTCCATATGAAATGTACGAGGCAGCCGCGATCGATGGATGCGGTCAGATCAAATTTTTTGTTCAGTTTGTATTACCGTTATCCAAAGCAATTATTGCGGTTATGGCATTGTTCTATGCTGTAGGACATTGGAATGATTTTATGAATGCTTTGATTTATACAAACAGTGAAGAATTGCAGCCATTACAGTTGGTATTGAGAAACATATTAATTGAAGGGGAAATGCTTGCAAATGAAAATCTGGATCCGGATTTAGCTTTACTTCGTCAACAACAGGCAGAATTGATGAAATATGGTTTGATTGTTGTAGCTAGTATCCCGCTTTTGGTTGCATACCCATTTATTCAGAAATTCTTTACACAGGGTATTATGATTGGTTCCGTAAAGGGATGAGTTTATCGGAAGGTTATGGTATTGAATTATGACAGATAGGTGCAGAGAAAGAATATAGAAATTATCGGCATCTATCTGTTACAAGATAAATAGAAAGGAAGAAAGAGATATGAGAAAAAACAAGAAAAAAGTGATGTATCTTTCCATGGCTGCAATTATGCTTTTGACGGCCGGATGTGGAAACGGAAAGACAACAACAGAGGAGACGAAAACAAGCGAAACAAAGGCAGAAGCATCAAATGAAGGAACGGATGAAACCAAAGGTGGAGAAAGCGGAGAAAGAGAAATGGGAGAATCCGGTGTTTATAAGACAGGACTTCCCATTGTTGATGAAGAACAGACTCTGAAAGTATTGGCAATTCAGAACGATCCGGATGTTTCTCCGGAAGACAGTGTATTCGTACAGGAAATTGCAGAGCAGACAGGCGTTAAGATTGAGTGGGAGACGGTTCAGAAGACAGCTTGGCCGGAGAAGAAAGGTTTGTTATTTGCCAGTGGAGAACTGCCGGATGTTATTTTAGGAGGAGATTTTACAGATTCCGAACTGTTGACCATGGCAGATGGCGGTCAGATTCTTCCATTAAATGATTTAATTGAAGAATACGGAGAAAACTTTAAGCAGATATGCAGCGAAGATGAGAATTTGATTAAAGATATTACAGCTCCTGACGGAAATATTTATGGTTTGCCATATTATATGTCCGGTGTAGATGAATCCCTTAAGGCAGTGGCATCTACCCGTGAAATGCTGTATATTAACCAGGATTGGCTGGATAAGCTGGGATTGGAAATGCCGACGACAACCGAAGAATTTAAAGAAGTATTGATCGCATTTCGTGATGGAGACCCCAATGGAAACGGAAAAGCGGATGAAATCGGTCTTTCCGCAGTAGAAACAACTGCAGCAGGAATATTTGATATGTGGTTTGGTTCTTTCGGTATAGTACCAGCAAACAGTGTGGCAAATTACAAAAATATCATGTTAAAAGATGGTAAGGTAGCATATGCAGCAGTTCAGCCGGAATACAAAGAAGCAATCAAATATTTCCATGAATTATGGCAGGAAGGTTTGATCGATAAGGAAAGCTTTACACAGGATAGTTCCATGTGGACAGCGAAACTGAAGAATCCGGGAGATCGTACGGTAGGTGCATTCAGTGCATGGAGAGGAACATCCTTCCGTCTGGATGATAACGATGATGAATATGTTGTGATGCCTCCGTTAAAAGGACCTGACGGCGATTGCCTCTATCCAAAATATTATTATGGTGTTACCAGCCGTGGAAGTTATGTAATCACATCGGCTTGTGAGAATCCGGAACTGGCTATGCGCTGGGGTGATAATCTGGTTGCTCCATTGAATTCCTACCAGAACTGGACAGATACAAAGATCGGATATAGCATTCAGTTAAACGAAGCTGGTGATCAGTTTGAATTAATTGAGCCACAGCCAGAATTTGGAACAGCAGAATATAAGAAACAGATTGGTAAATATGGTTTGACTTGTGTTTCTGCCAGCACAATGGCGATGAAACCAGATGATCCTAATCCATTGAGTGTAGATAATGAAGTAGCACAGGGAAAACCGATCTATAGCCCATACTTCCCAGAAGAATATTATCCAAATACATTCTTATCTTTGGAAGAATCGGAACTGGTCAGCGAACTTCAGGCAGATATTGAAGAATATGTAAAACAAATGTATGCTAAATGGATCAGTGAAGGTGGTATTGATGAAGAATGGGATAGCTATTTAGCAAAACTGGATTCCATGGGACTTGCTGAATACTTAGCACAATATCAGAGTGCACTGGATCGTTATAATGCACAATAAATCCTTTGGCGCAGCGGTTTTCCGCTGCGCCATGTGGCAGAGAGGAGAAACGTAAAAATGGGAAAGCAGGATACACTGGATTGGTGGCGTGAAGCACGGTTTGGTATGTTCATTCATTTTGGATTGTATTCCGCTATGGAAGGAATCTGGAAGGGGGAAGAGGTACCTGGTTTGGGAGAATGGGCACAGTGCAGAGCCCGTATCCCGGTGGAAGAATATAAAAAAAATGCAGAAAAAGTCACATTGGAAGAGTTTGATGCAGAAAAATATGTTCAGCTGGCCAAGGATGCAGGAATGAAATATATTGTATTCACAGCAAAACATCATGATGGATTTGCCATGTATGATTCCAAATACAGTGATTATAATATTGTTAAGATGGGGCCAAGCGGGCGGGATCCGGCAAAGGAATTGGCAGAAGCAGCGAAGAAAGCCGGATTAACCATGTGTTTCTATTATAGCCAGGCTTTGGATTGGGAAGATCCGGATGCTACTGGAAACGATTGGGATTATGATCCTGAGAAAAAAGATTTCAGACGCTTTTTGGATGGAAAATGTAAACATCAGTTAAAAGAAATTCTGACAAATTATGGAGATTTAGGTCTGGTATGGTTTGACGTTCCCCGCGGAATTTCCAGGGAACAAAGCATTGAAGTAAGGGATTATGTGAAGAGTATTCAGCCGAATTGTCTTGTCAGCGGCCGAATTTCTTATCATACGGATATCGGTGATTATGGTTCCCTTGGAGATAATGAAATACCGGCAGGAAAACTGGAAGGCGACTGGGAAACTCCGGCAACATTAAATCATACATGGGGTTATAAGGGAAGTGACCATCATTGGAAAAAACCGGAAGAGCTGATCCGGTTGATGACAGAATTATTGAGTAAGGGTGTAAATTACTTATTAAACATCGGTCCTATGGCAAGCGGAAAAATCCCAGAGGAAAGCGTGTACCTTTTAAAAGAAGTTGGAAAATGGGTACATCTGAATGAGGAAGCTGTATATGGTACAAAACAAACCCCATTCTCTGTGGATTTTGATTGGGGAAAAGCCAGCCAAAAGGGAAATACGATTTATCTCTATTTGTTCCATCGGAAAACGGATCTGGAAATTTCCGGTATTCGAAATCATATTAAAAAAGCAATTTTGATCGGAGAAGAAAATCAGGAAGTCGGTGTGGAAGAACAGCATAACGATGTACTGGATGAGCATATTGTTAAATTGACAATACCAGAGTCAAAAAATCCTTATATGGATGTGATCAAACTGGAATTGGATGGAGCCATTGATGTGAAAGATGGATTATACCAGCAGGCAGAAGGGCGTATTGATCTTCCGGCATATGCTGCTAAATTGGAAGGCGGAAAGAAAATACGGAAAGAAGAAGAGGCTGAGTCTGCAGAGCGTGAGGCAGAGAAGGATGGAACCATCCGAAGTGACGAAATACAGTTGGATAAAAACGGTATGATTTCTCAGTGGTTTGATACAGAGGGAAAGGCTCAGTGGAAATTTATGGTATATAAGCCAGGTACCTACCGTGTATCGATAGCAACACGTTCCACAAAATATACCGAATGGGTGGGTGGACATACCGTATGTATCACATGCAACGGACAGACAATGAAAAAAACATTGGAGGCGGATCGGCCTCTTCCATTTGCGGATCGCTTTTTCTTTGATGATCAGATCAGTGATGTGGGAACAGTAACGTTTGATCAACCGGGAGAAGTTGTATTGGAGTTGACCATGGAGCAGTATAATCAAAAAGATGCTGCCGGATTGTGTGTCAATAAAGTTATTTTGGAGTAAAAAATAATTGGGGTGTAGAGATCAGATAGACCGCCGGAATGTTTGAATGGAACATTCCGGCGGTTTTGTAAAAAAATAAAAAAGGGGATTCCATTGTATTGGTAAAGTAGTATAATAGAGGATACTGTAAAAGAGAAATTATTAGGGGAAAAATAACAACAAAAGGGAAATGAGGGAGGTTTTATTATGAAGGAATGGATCAGACAGCTTCCATCTACCGAACCTACAGATGCACAAAAAGCACAGATGGCGCGAAAGTATGGAATGTTTCTGCATTTTGGTGTTAATACATTTGGAAATGTGGAATGGTCGGATGGAGGAATTGATGCAAGATCCTATCAGCCGGAAGAAATTGATGCGGACGGATGGGTAAAAACAGCGTACGAAGCGGGTATGAATTATGTGATTTTGATTACAAAGCATCACGATGGATTTTGTCTGTGGGATACGAAATATACAGAGTATTGTGTGAGAAATTCCGGGAATCCGACGGATGTTGTTGCTGAAGTGGCAAAAGCATGTAAAAAATATGGCATTCAGCTGGGCTTGTACTATTCTTTGTGGGATAGAAAAGAACCGACTTATGAAAAAGATTTTACGGATGGTTATATTCCTTATATGCTGAATCAGCTTACAGAATTGATGGATGGCAGATATGGTGAAATTATAGAATTGTGGCTGGATGGTCCATGGGAAAAATATTGTGAACAGTGGAGATATGATTTGATTTATGATACAGTGAAACGACTGCAGCCCAATTGTCAGATCGGCATTAATCATACCATTGGAAGATGTGGTTTGGGAAATCCTGAGGAACGATATCGTCCGTGTAACTATCAGGAAGGCGATCCTATCCGTAATTTTCCATCGGATTTTCGTCTGTGGGATCCTTTCCCATGCCGGGAAGATGATCCGAAACTATATATGCATGATGGACAGTTATATTACATGCCATTTGAAATGACCATCTGTTCCAGAGAAGGATTTAGTTGGTTCTATTCCAATATTTATGAACAAAAGCCTTTGCTGGATGTGGAAGATACCGTAGAAAAAATAAAGACTGCATTTAAAGCCAGCAATATGGTCGTTATTAACATGCCTCCCAATACGAAAGGCAGGCTTTGTGAATCGGATGTGGAACACTTAATGGAAATTTCCAAAAAATTGGGAATGGCCAGAATATAGGTAAAAAAACGGAAATGGTTCGATCAGAGAGGGATAGGGGAATATGTATCAGGAATATGAACAACATCATTTTTTGCTGGACGGATATGAAGGGACTGTAATTGAGCCCAAACATCCGAGAGGGGATGGGGCATACATATGGCGTATGGAATTTTTAGGCGCCTTTGATTATGCGGATCGGGAATTGCTGAATCGGGGATGGCATTTGGTATATTATAAGGTTAGTGACCAATTTGGTGCTCCCAGTGTATTGCCTGCTATGAGAATGTTTCAAACATATATAGAAGAACAGTTTCAATTGAAGGAAAAGGCAGTTTTATTTGGTTTCAGCAGAGGCGGATTGTATGCGGTGAATTATGCTGCGGCATATCCGGAAAAAGTCTGGAAACTATATTTGGATGCGCCGGTATTGGATGTTTTCAGCTGGCCGGGAGGATTCGGCCGTGGTGAGAGAAGCCCAAAAGACTGGGAACTGTGTAAGCAAATCTATGGGATTCAGGAAGGAGATCGGGATTGCTGTGAAAATCCGATCCATAAGATTCAGACATTGATTCAGCATAGAATCCCTGTGATTTTAGTGGCAGGAGATGCGGATCGTGTGGTTCCGTTTCAGGAAAATGGTAAGCTGCTATATGCAGATTATATGCTGGCAGGAATGTCCATACCTTGTATTATTAAAAAAGGAGTAGGCCATCATCCCCATAGTTTATCTCAGCCGGATGAACTTGTTGATTGGATTTCGTATGATCCGGAATATGGGGCAATTATAGAAACGGGAGCGCAGGATTGGCAAATTTTTCAACAGGAAGAAGGTATGGCAAAGGTAGTTTTGCGTGGCCGATGTGTGGATCATGCATCTATGGAACGATACCATGCGTTTGTCCGGGTTGTGGAAGAAGCAGATGGGCGTCCGGTCGTGGACTGGATGCGCTGTGAGGAATATGGGGACGGATGGAAAATAGAATTGAATATTCCCACAGGTGGATTATATCGCATTGAATCCTGTATGGATCTGACTGAAGTTTGTAATGAATGGTCCAGACGGGGCGACTGCATCCGCCATATTGGAGTAGGAGATGTTTTTGTCATAGCGGGACAGAGCAATTCGGCGGGATATGGGAAGGATATGATCACAGATCAGCAAGAACTGGGTATTCATCTATTGAAAAATAGTGGTACCTGGGATATTGCATCCCATCCTATGAATGATTCTACCCATACGGTTCATCCGGAAAACAGGGATGGTGCCAATACAGGTCAAAGTCCGTATTTAAGTTTTGCTAAGTATTTAAAACGTATTCTTGGATATCCCATAGGTTTGGTACAGGCGGCTTTGGGGGGAAGTTCTCTGAAGCAATGGCAGTGTGATGGTGGTGAACTTTATCGAAATCTAATGGAAATCATGCAATCGATACCGGGAATCAAAGGGATTTTGTGGTATCAGGGATGTACCGAAGCAGGTGCTGGAGAAGGAGACACCTATTTTCAACGATTTGCTCAAATGGTTGGAGATATCAGAAGAGATGCCGGAATGGAAGATTTGCCATTTTTTACATTCCAGCTGAACCGTCTGATGGAGCATGCTCAGGAAAACAAAAAATACGAATGGGGAAAAGTACGAGAGGCGCAGCGTCAGGCAGCAAAGACCCTTCCCTATGTATATGTGGTTCCGGCAGTGGGAGGAAGTATGTCGGATCAGATTCACAATAGTGCATCTGCAAATCTTGTTTTAGGGGAACGCATGGCCAAGTCTGTTTTGGGACATTTATACGGAAAAGCCATTGCTTGTGATGCACCTAATTTAAAATCTGCTATGAAAAAGGATAATAAAACAATTGTATTGGAATTTGATTCGGTTTCCCGTGAACTGGCCTGGTATAGTGAAACAGCTAAGGAACACATATTTGGGGTAGAAGCGGACGGAAAAGAATTTTTACCGCAGAAGTGTACAATAGTGGGGCCTGCTTCCATAGAATTGGAATTTTCAGAGATCCTTCCAAAGAAATGCAGAGTTTACGGTGCTGCTGATATGGATCTGCCCTATGATCTTCCGGTGGATAGCGCGACGAGAATGCCGATGTTGGCATTTTATGGAGTCCTGGTTCAGGAAAAAGAATAGGAAAATGATCCAAAATCAGGAGGATAAAAATGACAGAAAGAGAAAATTTACTTCATTTACTTAGAAAAGAGGGATATGAGAAAATTCCTGTTGAGTTTTCTCTGTGTCCAAGCCTGGTGGAACGATTCAGAAAAGAGACCGGTAATCCGGATGGCGATTATATGGAATATTTTGGAATGCCTTGGAGACATGTGGGTGGTCTGATCCCGGAAGATGAAGAGATAAGCCGTTTTTTGCCCTATCATGGAGAAATTAATGACCATACGACTATAGATGAATGGGGCGTGGGACATGAGTCTACCCCTACCTCCATGCATATGACAAAGATGCATCATCCATTGGAAAATGCGGAGAGCGTGGAGGAAATTCAAGCATATCCGATTCCGATTTATACAGAAAAGAAGAATGGATGGGTGAAAGAAAAGGTTACAAAACTGCAGAAAAGAGGTTTGGCAGCAGTAGGAAATATGCAGTGCACCATTTGGGAAACCTCCTGGTATATCAGAGGAATGGAAAACCTGATGATGGATATGCTGTGTGAGGAAGAAATGGCAAATGCTGTATTTGATATGGTGGAAAAGATGTCGACAGACCGCGCGATGATTTACGCAAATGCCGGAGTGGATATTTTGTTTCTTGGAGATGATATTGGTATGCAGCATAGCATTATGATGAGTGAAGAACTCTATAAGAAATGGATTTATCCGAGATTGAAGCGTTTGATTTGCAAGGTAAAAGAAGTACGCCCGGATCTTCTCGTTTTTTATCATTCCTGTGGCTATGTGGAACCGTTTATTCCGTATCTGATTGATGCTGGAATTGATGTATTGAACCCGATTCAGGCAGAATGTATGAAATTTGAAGAGATTTATAAAAAATATGGAGATAAAATTTCATTCCATGGCACAATTGGAACCCAAACGGTGATGCCATTTGGTACCCCACAGGAAGTCAAGGAAAATGTAAAGGGAAATTTGGATATAGTCGGGTCAAAGGGTGGCCTTTTTGTGGCCCCGACCCATCTTTTAGAACCGGAAGTACCATGGGAAAATATTCTGGCTTATGTGGAAGCATGTCGGGAATATAAAAACGGTTGAGAAATGGAATAAAATAATATAGCAAAGGAGAGGAATCCGTGACAGTATGGAATCCTCTCTTTTTTTGGAAAAGGTGGATCAAATGGTTTGCAGCAGAGAGAAGATTTGTAGGATGGGAAGAAGTTTGCTATAATGAAAGCATCAGTGGAAAAGGATGGTACGAAAAGGATGGAACAATATAAAATTAAAATAGTGAAAAAGAATGATGCATGTACAGCGGAATATGAAATCGGTGATGTATTTGAAATAACCGGTACCTGGTATGGGGGCGTGCATATTATGGGAAAATCTGGTGTTCCGGTGTCTTTGGATAAGGAGGAGTATGAAGAACTGAAAAACGAAGAGGAAGAAAAGAGGGATATCCGGGAAGGCGATATCGTACGGCATTTTAAACGAGAATGGGTATCTCAGGATACGACAAACTATATGTATAAAGTTCTTACCTTTGCCAAACATACAGAAACCGGTGAAAGACTGGTGATTTATCAGGCGCTTTATGCACCGTTTGCTGTGTGTGCCAGACCATATGGAATGTTTATGGGAAAAGTGGACAAGGAGAAATATCCGGATGTGAAACAAAAATATCGTTTTGAAAAAGTGGAGGTGTGATGTGGCATCCGAAAAGACAGAAGAATTGTATCAGGTGTTGATGGAAAAAGGATATCCCCAAGGGCTTTGCAGCGAGATTGCTTATAAATATATGAATACAGATTACACTGCGACCCGTATGTTGGGATATCTTTATCGTGTCAGTGATCCGAGGGTAGAAGATTTGGTAGATGAAATGCTGGCTATTTTAGCGGATCGACAACAAATGATTCAGAAAAAAGAAATGGAACAGGCCCAGGCAGTTATCAATGATATCTATGAAAATGGTTTATAAGAGAAAGTAGATAAAGGAGAAATAGTATGTCATATCATTTTTGGGGATGGGAGCAAGCCCATGTAACGGCTATTACAAAGGAATATAAAGGGATTCGTACGCCATTGGATTTATACGATGCACTTTCGAAAATTTGGAGTGCGGATACTTGTGCACCGCGGATGAGAAAAAACTGGTCTCCGGAAAATAAAACACTGGGACAGTGCTCGATTACTGCATTTTTGGCTCAGGATATTTTTGGGGGAGAGGTATATGGAATCCGCCTTCCGGACGGAAATTATCACTGTTATAATGTGATAGGCGATTGCCGGTTTGATTTGACCAGTGAACAGTTTGGTAATGAGGTATTGGTTTATGAAGAAAATCCGAAACAGGAGAGAATGGTACATTTTGCAAAAGAAGAAAAACGTCTGCGCTATGAATACCTGAAACAACAGCTGAAGGCATTTTGCAGTGAAGGTGAAAAGAAAGGATTTGGACGGGACGATGTGTTTTCACTGGCAAAAAGAAAATATGGTACAGAACCGGAATATCCTTGGAAAGACAGAAATGCTGTCCTGAGACACAAAGAAAATAAAAAATGGTATGGCTTGATTATCCGGGTATCCAAAGAAAAATTGGGAATTGAGGGAAACGGGGAGGTGGATGTGCTGAACGTAAAAAGTGATCCGATTTTGATTGGTTCGTTGCTTTCCCAGAAGGGATTCTATCCGGCGTATCATATGAATAAAGAAAAATGGATCAGTATTCTTTTGGAAACACCGGGAATGGAAGAAATGACGGAAGGACTGCTGGATATGAGCTATGGCCTGACACAGGAGAAACAAGGAAAAAAGATGGGGAAAAAGGAAATGAAAAACGACAGCAAAATGGGGAAACCGTTTGTTGGGAGGTGATCGTATATGGCCTTGTATGCATTGGGGGATTTGCATTTGAGTTTTCAGGTAAAAAAACCAATGGATCGGTTTGGCTCAGTGTGGAAGCATCATGAACGAAAAATCTGGAAATATGTAAACGAAACGGTAGGTGAGGAAGACACACTTGTACTTACCGGTGATCACTCCTGGGGAAGAAAATTAGATGAATGTCGGGAGGATCTGGCGTTTATCGAAGAACTGCCGGGGAAAAAGATTTTACTTCGGGGAAATCATGATATGTTTTGGGATGCAAAGAAGACGGAACGTCTGAATCAGGAATATAGCGGACGGTTATTTTTTTTGCAGAATAATTTTGGTGTGTATCAAGATTATGCTCTTGTAGGAACCAAGGGATTTACGTTTGAAGGACCGTTTTATCTGGACCGCTGGGGCAATATAATGGGATGGGATGAAGAACGGGAAGAACAAGCCAAAAAGCTGGTGCAGAGGGAAATGGAACGTTTGCGGGAATCCTTTGAACAGGCTAAAGAAGCTGGATATCGCAAATTTATCTTGTTTTTACATTATCCACCGACAAATATTTTAGAACAGACTTCTCCGTTTACCGAAATTGCGGAAGAATATGGTGTCAGATCAGTCGTTTATTCCCATTGTCATGGAGAACAGAGGTTTGGGGATAGTATTCAAGGAACGTTTCACGGTATTTCTTACTTTCTGGTATCTGGAGATTATCTTAATTTTCATCCGTTGAAATTATTGCCTTAAAATCATCTTATCCTTCCGAAAATTTTTGAAATTCACTTGCGTATATAAAATATTTATATTAAAATCGGAATATAGAATAAAAATATATTTATTATGGGGAGAGGGGGATTGTAATGGAACAGTTTATTCCTATTCTTATTATTGTCGGAATTATTGTGGCAATTATTGTTTTCCTGTGTTGTATTTACCGTGTGGCAGATATTGATAAAGCCCTAATCATAACAGGAGGAAAAGAGCCGGTCATTAAGGTATCAGGGGGTAGTTTCGTTATTCCGATTTTCAGAAAAGCTCAGTATTTTGATTTGTGTATGCTGACTGTGACAGCGGATAAAGATGAAATCAGAACGGTGACATCCGTTCCTATTGTTACAGACTGGACAGCACAGATCCGGCCGGATGTGAGCAATCTGGAAAATCTGAAAAAGGCGATTATGTCGTTTAAGGAAAGAGGACAGGCGGGTATTGTCACCGATGTGAAGCTGACACTGACTGGTGCTGTCCGTGATATCGTTGCCTCTATGACCCCGGAAGCCGTACTTCGGGATAAAGCAGAGTTTGCGCAGAAAGTAAGAGAAACAGTGGAAGATGAAATGCGGAATATGGGAATGGAACTGGTTTCTCTTAATATTCAGGATATTTCGGATAATAACAATTACTATAATAATATCGCAGCATTGGATATGGAAGATAAAAGGCTGGCTGCAGAAAATAAGCGGGCAGATATTGATCGGGATGTCAGAAAAAAGAAGGCAGAAGCAGAAAAAGAAGCAGCACAGAATGAATTGCAGGCACAGTTGTCTGTAGCAGAAAAACAGCGGGATAATGATTTGAAACGGGCGGGATTTAAGGCAGAAACCGATAAGGCAAATGCCGATGCAGAAGTAGCCGGTACATTGCAGCAGACCATTCGTGCCCAGGAAGTAGCGGAACAGCAGGGACGGGTAGAAGTGGTACGTCAGGAGCAGGCAAATCTGGCAGCGATCAAAGAAAAAGAAGTCATTGTGACAAAGGCACAGGCGGAAAAACAAAAGGCAGAGATTGCATCGGAAGCAGAAGCTAATATAAAGAAAATTCAGGCAGAAGCAGATGTACAGGTGGCCCAAAGAGCGGCGGAGGCACTGAAAATCCAGGCAGAAGCCAATGCGGAAAAAACGAGAAAAGAAGGGCAGGCGACTGCGGAAGTAAAAAGACAAAACGGTTTGGCAGAAGCGGAAGCGGAACGTGCGAAGCTGATGGCACAGGCAGATGGTGAGCGGGCACTGGCAGAGGCACGTGCATCCAATGAAAAGGTAAATTTTGAAATTGAAAAACTGAAGATTGAGATGGAAGCGAAGATTACCATTGCGACAAAGACAGCAGAGATTATGGCGGAAATCGGTAAAAACGCAGAGTTTGTCAATATTGGCGGTAGTGCCAGTGGTTCCGGTTCCTTAAACAGCCCTACAGGAAATGTTTTGTTGGATACCTTGGCCGGTGTTCCGACTTTAATGAAAACGTTAAATGCTGAAAATGAAGCTCTCAATAAAAAATCGTTCAATGATGAACTGAGAGATTTGGTGGCAAGTATTGCCGAACCGATAAAAGGTGTTTTATCTACCCATGAAACAACGAATATTCATAATGAGGCCGGTGATACCGCAGCACAGCCGGACGGTTCCGCAACTGCTCAAACCGATTCTTTGTCGGATTCTTCCAGTGATACATCTGTAACGAAAGATCGCGATACAACAGAGTCAGTGTCTGAATAAAGAAATTATCTGCCGGAAAATGGATGGATTGAGATGGACGAAAACTCCAGCTATAAACCATTCATTTTCCTGTGTTTTTTATCGGATAAATGTAACAGTTCAGCCCGCGCCATTCGTAAAACCGCACTGCGTGCTTATTATGGCTGTCGCCACTGTTTTACTCATTTACAGCCCTATGGCTGAACTGTTACAGATAAATATGAAATTTACCGGAAAGTCTTGACAATACCGAAAAGATGGGGATAATGATAAAAAGAGATCCCAATCATGAAATAAAATGAAAATCTATGGGAGAAAAAGAAAGAAGAGGTTCAGACAATGAAAATTGCAGTCACATATGATAATGGGAATGTATTTCAGCATTTTGGAAAAACAGAATTTTTTAAGGTATATGATGTGGAGGATAATAAGGTCGTATCCAGTGAAGTAATCAGTTCCAACGGAACCGGACATGGCGCGTTGGCAGGACTTTTGGCTGATCAGTCAGTGGATGTGTTAATCTGCGGTGGGATCGGCGGAGGAGCCCAGGCAGCATTGGCAGAAGCAGGCGTGACATTATGCGCCGGAGCCCAGGGAAATACCGATGAAGCGGTAGAGGCATATCTGAAAGGTGAACTGGTATCCACAGGTGCAAACTGTGATCATCATCACGGAGAAGAACATAGCTGTGGGGATCATGAAGAGGGGCATAGCTGCGGAGGACATTGTGGCGGTTCCTGTGGCGGCCATGCAGCGATTACCGGACGCAATGTGGGAAAGACATGCCGGACACATTATAAAGGAACATTTAATGACGGAACACAGTTCGATTCTTCCTATGACAGAGGAGAACCGTTGGAGTTTATTTGCGGAGCAGGTCAGATGATTAAAGGATTTGATGCCGCAGTGGCTGATATGGAAGTGGGTCAGATCGTGGATATTCATCTGATGCCGGAAGAAGCCTATGGTATGCCAGATCCCAATGCAATCTTTACGGTTTCCATCGCACAGCTTCCCGGATCAGAAGAATTGGAAGTGGGACAGCAGGTATATTTGTCAGATCAGACAGGGCGTCCGTTTCCAGTGAAGGTGACAGCCAAAGAGGAAGATACGATTACGTTTGATGCAAACCATGAGATGGCAGGAAAGGAACTAAATTTCCGTATTGAACTGGTGGAAGTGAAATAGTGTAAGAAAATCCAATTGCCTTTATACGGACTACTGCAAAACATAAGGAGTAGTCTGTATAAAGGTTTTTTATTTATGCGCAGACAACAAGCCGTGGGCGGATGCTTGTATACACATACGGCGACTGTCCGCGAACGTGAGAAACTTGCAAAGCGTGTTTCTCATGTTATAAAATAACGGATATAGGAGAAGAATGCAAAAAAGGGGGGTGAAATTATGATATACATAACCGGGGATTGTCACGGAGACTTTAAAAGATTTAATACCAGAAATTTTCCAGAGCAAAAAGAAATGACAAAGAAGGATTTTATGATTGTATGCGGAGATTTTGGCGGTGTGTGGAATAAAAAAGAGGAGAGTAAACAGGAAATAAAGACACTGGATTGGTTGGAAGAAAAGCCATTTACCACATTATTTGTGGATGGGAATCATGAAAATTTTGACCGTCTCAAAGAATATCCGGAAGAAAGATGGAATGGGGGAAAAGTTCACAGAATTCGTCCATCGGTTTTTCATCTGATGCGCGGACAAGTATTTCAATTAAATGAAAAAAAGATTTTTGTTTTTGGTGGTGCCAGCAGCCACGATATAGACGGGGGAATCCTGGAAACGGAAGATCCTCACTTCAAAAAGAAAAGAAAAGCATTGGATGAGGAAGGAAAATCCTATCGCATCAACCATGTAAGCTGGTGGAAGGAGGAACTGCCTTCAGCAGAGGAAATGGAGGAAGGACGCTGTAATTTGCAGAGAGTGGATGATAAGGTAGATTTTATTGTGACCCATTGTTGTGCTTCTTCTACCCAGTTATTGCTTGGTCACGGAAATTATCAGCCGGATATCCTGACAGCATATCTGGAAGAGATCAGGCAAGCCGTGCAGTTTAAAAAATGGTTCTTTGGCCATTATCATGATAATCAAAATGTCAGCGCAAAGGAAATACTCTTATATGAGCAAATGATCCGTATTTCTTAGAAGGATTGATAGGAACGAAAGGAGGATGTGAATCACAATATGGAGCGATATCAGGATATTAATAGAAAAACCATTGATCGATGGGTGGAAGAAGGATGGGAATGGGGAATTCCAATCTCCCATGAAGAATATGAGGATGCGAAAAATGGAAAATGGGAAGTGCTGTTAACACCAACCCGCCATGTACCTCATGAATGGCTTGGAGAATTAAAAGGAAAAAAAGTTCTTGGACTTGCATGTGGCGGTGGACAACAAATGCCTATTTTTAGTGCTTTGGGTGCGGAATGTACCGTGTTGGATTATTCATCGAAACAAATCGAATCAGAATTATATGTGGCAAAACGGGAAGGGTATCAAATTCATGTGATAGAAGGGGATATGACGAAGAAACTTCCGTTTGAAGAGGAAACGTTTGACATTATTTTTCATCCTGTTTCGAATTGCTATATCAAAGATGTACAGCATGTTTTTCATGAAGCCTATCGTGTCTTAAAAAAGGGAGGAATTCTTTTATCCGGTCTGGGTAATGAAATTAACTATATTGTAGATAAAGAGGAAAAAGAAATTATATGGAAAATGCCATTTGATCCATTGGTCGATGATAAAGCAAAACAATTTATGTTGGAAGAGGATTGTGGCATGCAGTTTTCCCATAGCATGGAGGAACAAATCGGAGGCCAGTTAAAAGCAGGATTTCTGCTGGCAGATCTGTATGAAGACACCAATGGAAGCGGAAGGCTGCATGAATTAAATATTAAAACATATGTGGCGACGAAAGCAATAAAGAGATAAAACAGTATGGAAACGGAGTGAGCCAATTGAGTATCAGATAAAAAAGAGCAGGAGGTGTTCGGTTATGCGAAGAAAGGATCGGGAGGTTACTGACCCGGAAAAAATAGAAGCAATCATCGGTTCCTGTCATTGTTGTCGATTGGGTTTTTATGATAACGGCAGTGTGTATATTGTACCTTTAAGTTTTGGATACGAGAAATATGGAGAAAAAAGAGTTTTTTATTTTCACAGTGCCATGGAGGGAAGAAAAATAGATCTGATAAAAACCGGTCAGGCCGTAGGGTTTGAAATGGATGCCAACTATGAACTCAGGCAGGCGGTAGATGCCTGTGGGTACACAGCAGGATTTCAGAGTATTATTGGTACGGGAAAGGTATCTCTGGTTGAGACGATTGAGGAAAAAATCCATGGTTTAAAGCAAATTATGTGTCACAATACAGGAAAGACAGAGTGGACATTTTTGCCGAAGGTTTTGGAGCAAGTGTCTGTTTTTAAATTGGAAGTGAGTGAGCTTTCGTGTAAAGAGCATGAGTAACGTTTTCATCAGAAAATCGGAAATGATTTGTTGTCATTACGCTTAGTTATGATTAGAAAGAAGGTTCTAGTATGTGGTTCATTTGGTTTATGTGGGCGTTTGCTGCCATCGTCGCTATTATAACAATTGTTTTACTGACAGGAAAAGGAAGTATGCTGGTTTCCGGTTTTAATACGAAAAGTCCGGAAGAACGTGAAAAATATGATAAGAAAAAGGTGAGCAGGCAAGCGGGAGTTTTTATGCTTCTGATAGATATTGGACTCATTCTGTTATCTTCATATATTCATCTAAAAGTTCTTCCGGTAATACAAAATCATACCATTTCTGACCAGAGTACAGAAATCATGGCCGTTTCTTTCGGTTTCTGCGGATATGTGATCGCTGTCGCAGCCGTTGCAGTAATACGTGGCTTCAAGCATTGTTTGAAGGAAGACAAAAATTCCTGACAAGTACGGAAGAAAACGGCGTTCATGATCCGGGTTATTTGGTATTCGTGTTGTTCTTCCGCATAAGAATGCATACTCCAACGATTAACAGGAGAAGCACCGCTATCATAAAAATAGGTGAAAACATAGACAAAGTATGGGATGGCGCTGTTGGGTCTGATTCCTGACACAGCGTAAAAGTGAGTTCTTCTTCCGGTAACCCGGTAAAATGACAGGTATAGCGGTTATTGGTATGCTCAAAAGCTTCCGGACCGCTTTCTGTCATATAATATGGGGTATTTACAATGACAGAAATTGGACCAAACTGTTTCCAGCTTTTTGCTGGTGAGAGCAGATAGATGTATTCATAAATCGGCGGTTCGTACGTGGTATGGAAGGATGGATAAATGGGAGCTGTTACCGTATTAACGATCGTTTCACCTGGTTTCAAGGTAATTGTGTACTCATACCAACGCATAAGGTTAGTGGATAGATCCAATTGAAATTCGGAAGCGGAAATCACACCGAATTCACGTTCCGATTGTTTCATAAAAGTGATAGCAGCATTGTACCAGTCCTGTTCTGAAATTTGGGACTCTTCTTTGTATTCCGATAGAACGAGATCTTTTAAGGTTATCACATCCGTCCGGATCAGTGTCATGGTACCGTTTATCTTTTTATCACAGGCACCATTTTCATAAAATGTCCATTCCGGCATCTGGGACAGCGGCTCTCCAATTACATTTACAACAAATGGTTGATCCTGAACCCAGCATTCCAGCTGTGTGCCATTATCCAGCAAGGTTCCGCCATTTTCATTTTCCATGAATACTTTTGTTTTGGATGGATCAGAAGAGACAATCCATGCGGCATTGGCAGCAGTGTATTTTTGGGTATCCACATTTTGGGCAATATAGGTATACTGGGTGACCGGTGTATCAGGAGAATAGAAGGTATCCGTCAGATAGCCGTTGTACAATAAAGCCATATCCCGTTCCAAGTCAAATTGTGAATGATGCAGCGATAACGTATGCCGTAGCGTTTTCTCAATGGCCGTTCCGTTCACAGTAATGTTGTATTTTTCTGTATCTGCAGCGAACAGCCGTTCATCTGTTTTCGGATCCAGAAGAATGCCATAATCCGGAACGGTTCCAAAAGGAAACAGTAAAGTAGCCTCTACCATATAATCTGCGGGGTTATGAAAGGTATATTCTGCGGTAACTTTTCCGGTATAGGATAAATAGTCATGGACATTTCCATAATATTGTTTGGGGAATTCCTGAATATCAAAGGTCAGAATTTCGGATTCAACGATGATAGGGCAAGTATCATTTGTCACAATAGCTCCGGTAGCAGTTGTGCCAGTCCAATGAGCCTGGGCAGAGTTTGCGGATACTGGCAAAGGAAAAGCAGCTGACAGAAGAAAAATAATACTTATAAGAACAGAATAAATTGAAACCAAAGAACTCGTTTTTTTCATTTCCCATACCCCCCATTTTTATGTTTTTTTTCATATCCTATTACAAAAAGCATATCACAAGAAAGGGAAGAAATCTATGTTAATTGATCGGTTCTGGTTTGGAAATTTTTGTGGTATTGGAAATTTAAAAAGTTGGTTGTGACAAAGATAGGTAGGCATGATATAATGCAGATAAATAAGAAAGTTGTGGAAAACGGATAGCATGAAACCTTTGTGGGGGAGGTAAATGTATATGAAACGAATTCGATCATTGAATTGGTATCAAAAGGGGATTATGCTTTTTATGTTTCTCATGGTAGTAGTCTTTACCGTGATGTATCCGATGACCATCGCTCGTGAGGGATTTGCCTATAAGAATGCGATTTTGATACCAAACCAGGAAAATGGAAACACTGTCTATTCCGGTAAAGTCGATGGAGGACAGGCTAGTTTTATTGTATATGCTGACAAGTCGGTGATATTCCGATATAAGGATAAAACGTATGGACCTTATATCGCTAAGGAGGATCCAAGTGCCGTTCCAAAGGAGAATGTGCAGGCAGAATATATGACCGGTGTAGAACTTCTCTGCGGTGAAAATGTCATATTTCGCGGCGGCATTTTGGATGGGGAAGGCTATCGATGGCTATATCACGAAGATGGAAGCCTGGAAAATATTGATATTTCAGTGGTGACCAATTATGGAACAGTTATGGATGAAACTGGTAAGGTGAAGGATCCCATGGAACCATCCCCTTCGACCATTATTGATTTAATGAGTGGACCGAAACTGACGCATAAGGGGGAATGGTTTGGATGGATTGGTGGTGTAATGATCTGTATGATTACAGCCATTTTCATTTTGTTTGCCGATGAAATATTCCGTTTGCATTTAATTTTTCGGATTCGCAATGCAGATGAAGCAGAGCCATCGGAGTGGGAAATAGCGGGGCGGTATATTAGCTGGACCGTTCTGCCAATTATGGCTTTGATCCTGTTTATTATTGGGATACAATGACAAAACGGGTCTTTTAGATGTTTTGCATGTGATTAAATCACTGAAATAAAAACGGATTGGATCTATAATAAAAACAAATACAGAGATATAAAAAGGCTAATATCTAGAAGGAGATGTATCAGATGAAAAAGATTATTCCGTTATTAATAGCTGTTTTAATTTTAGGAGGATGTGCGTCATCGAAAGAAGAAACCCCGACATATCGCCAGGTTAGCACAGAAGAGGCCATTGCGATTATGGAAAAAGAAAGCGGATATGTGATTCTGGATGTCAGAACAGCGGAAGAATTTCAGGAAAAGCATATTCCAAATGCAATTAACATTCCAAATGAGACAATTGGTCGTGATGAAATAAAAGAATTGCCGGATAAGGATCAGCTGATTCTGGTATATTGTCGCAGTGGAAATAGAAGCAAACAGGCATCTGAAAAATTGGTTAAATTAGGTTATACCAATATTGTTGAATTTGGCGGTATAAATAGTTGGACCGGAGATACTGTCTCAGAGTAAATGTGTCATATTGTTAGAAAAGAAACGATTAATAGTTAGTAGCAGATATTCTTATGGGTATCTGCTATTTATTTTGGAAAGAGATCCATACGTGATTACATCACGGAAATTTTGAAAATAATTTGTTATATTAAAAACACAAATAATAAATTTCGATAAAATACAACACTTGTGCTATAAGGAGGATCATAGATATGGGATTATTTGACCGATTTAAACCGAAAGATATTAATCTGGGAATAAAGGAATATGAGTCAGTTCCGGGGGCCGTATTGCTGGATGTTAGAACGTCACAGGAATATAGAGAGGGACATATTCCAAAAAGCAAAAATGTGCCACTACAGATGATAGAGCAAATTATATCTGTTGCCGACAGTAAACAGACACCGTTATATGTATATTGTTATTCTGGATCCAGAAGTAGTCAGGCAGTGACCGTGTTGAAACATATGGGATATAGAAACGTAAGTAATATCGGAGGAATTGCCTCTTATTCGGGAAAGATGGAATATTGATGACGGATATAAGAATTACAACAAAAATTTCAAAAGATAGCAGAAGAAATTTTGCAGATGAGCATTGATTTTATGGATAGGTAAAGCAGATACCCCTCTATGTCTTGATAAGATATGAAGACACAGAGGGGTTTTTTTGAGGATGGAAATGTATTTAGAGGGATGCTGCGTAGTAAAAATAGATTCCGTATTTGTAGGGATTTTGATATAATTATAGTATATTGTGTTGGATATGAGAAGGGAGGATTTACTTGGAGGTTACAGTGATAAGATCAAATAGAAAAACAATGGCGATTCAGGTAAATCCTGATCTTACGGTAACGGTAAGGGCACCCATGCGTGCTTCTAAGAAAGAAATCGAACGAATCTTACAGGAAAAGGAAAGCTGGATTCGAAATGCGATGAATCAGCTTCGGGAAAAAAAGCGTTTATATGAACTGGAAGACATCAAACCGTTATCTCATACTGAGCTTCAGGAGCTGGCAGAAAAGGCTATGGAGTATATATCCGGCAGAGTTGCTTATTTTTCAAAGCAAGTGGGAGTAAGTTATGGCAGAATTACGATTCGAAATCAAAAAACCAGGTGGGGGAGTTGCAGTGGAAAGGGCAATCTTAATTTCAACTGCCTGTTAATGTTGACACCGCCGGAAGTCATTGATTATGTGGTGGTTCATGAGCTTTGCCATCGAAAAGAAATGAATCATTCGAAGGCATTTTGGCATGAGGTGGCTAAGATTCTTCCGGATTATAAGAAGCATATGCAATGGTTGAAAAAGGAAGGCGGAAGAATTATGCAACGGAACCCAAGAAAAGAATAGAAGTGGGAGGATGAGGAATGGGACATTTTTATTTTGTTCGTCACGGACAGACCGTGTGGAATGTGGAAAATAAGATTTGCGGAGTGACTGACAGTCCGCTTACGGAACAAGGCCGTGAGCAGGCGCGGGAAACCGGCCGTAAGATGATAGCGGAGGGAGTGGAAGCAGATGAAATTCTCTGTTCACCGCTTAGTCGGGCAGCAGATACGGCACAGCTGATTTCCGAAATAACAGGTATTCCATATCGGATAGAGCCGCGATTAATCGAGCAAAACTTTGGTAAATGGGAATCGACACCCCGTGATGGATTGGACTTTAAAAAAGCCAAAGAATTCTTTGCTTACAGTCATGAAGGTGGCGAATCTACACTTCGTCTGGCCCAGAGGATCTACAATCTGCTGGATGACATAAAGGCAGAAGCTGATAAAAAGACGTATATTCTGGTTGCACATAACGGAATAGCCAGAGTTGTACAGTCGTATTTTATGGATATGACCAACGAAGAATATGCAGCATGGGGCGTGAAGAATTGTGAAGTGATTCGGTATGATTTTTAGGAGGTGAAATCCATGGGTTTTCATATAGAAACCGTACAGGGAGATATTACAAAGGTTGATGATTTGGAAGCCATCGTAAATGCAGCAAATAACAGTCTGCTGGGTGGAGGTGGTGTGGATGGTGCCATTCACACCGCGGCAGGATCAGAACTGCTGACAGAATGCCGTAGCTTACATGGCTGTAAAACCGGCGAAGCGAAGATTACACATGCTTATCGCCTGCCGTGCAAATATGTGATTCATACCGTAGGACCAATTTGGCGAGGTGGTAATCATGGAGAGCCGGAACTTTTGGCGAGCGCCTACAGAAATTCTTTGCAGTGTGCTGTGGACAATGGAATCCGGACATTGGCATTTCCGTCGATCTCTACAGGTGCCTACGGCTATCCGGTAAATCAGGCGGCTGTGATTGCAGTGAAAACTGTGAGAGAGTTTTGTGCCAAAAATCCGGGGAAGATTGAAATTGTGCGCTTTGTTTTATTCCGTTCAGATATATTGGATGCGTACGATAAAGCTATTATAGATATAGCTTAAGGGGGAGACAAAGAAAGGTTGTTTTTGAGAAAGGAATTGAAAGAATAACTCTGGTTTGACTTGGAAAAGATGATTTAGTTTATTAACAAAATGATTGACTCAATATTCGTAAATCCAAGTGAAGATATTGATTATATTAGGAGGGGTAGATATGGAAGAAACAAAAAAGCAAAAATTATCTTTAGGGGTATTTATAATTTTTTATGTCGTATTAATGGTATTATATCAGGTGAAATGGAAGGGAGAAAACATTGCAGCAATTATATTTAATATTATTACAATAATTGTAGCATTGTGTTTCATATATAAAGAAGATCTGTTAAGAAAGTGCTTTAGTAACGATTTTTATAGTATGCAAATTATGAAAGGATTTCTTTTTGGGTGTATTGTGGTAGTATTAACATTAATCAGATACGCAGCAATGGGCGGCGAACCATTTAGAAATCTAACGGGGATACATACCAATCTTATTCCATTTATTTTTATACGTGTACTATCTGTTGCTGCGGAAGAATTAGCTCTTAGAGGGTATATGTATGAAAGTATGAAAAAACAAAATTTTTCATGGTTAGTAATCATATTTATTATATCACTACTCTATGGAGGGCTTATTTATATTTTCTACGGTAACATATTTAATGCTTGCTTTTGCTTTGGATTCAGTGTATATATTTGCTGCTTAAGACAATATATTAAAAACTATACGTTGTTTTCAGCGATGTTAACACGTTTTACGTATAGTTTTTGTGTGGAATATATTTTAGGTTTATAGAAAGATGAAGTATAAAAATTGCATGACAGGAAGATACTAGGATGCTCTGAAATATGTATTTAAGTTAGAAGTCAGTGAATGTGTAATAGTGGCTATGGATAAGTGGAAGCCTATCCAATAGTTTTATCTCCACATATGTTTTATATCTAACATCAATTTGTGCGGATAATACTTCTATGCAGGAAATGATTCAACGAAAGAAAAGAGAGAGGTAACCAATATGGCATATAACGAGCTGGTGAAGAATTTCAAGCGTATACGTGATTATATGAGAGAATTTTATGTGTATGGTTTTAAAAGCAGAGATGAGTTTATCCAAAAGAGTACGCGATCCTATGATGATGAACGCCGTCGTTTGGAAAGCTGGCTTGGTGATTATATGCAGTTTCGCCAGACTCCGGAAGGAAAAAATATATTTCTCTCTATTGATAGTCGACTGACGAAGCATAACCCATTGTTCAAAGCTTGGAAAACAAAAAGCTTTACGGATGGAGATATCACACTGCATTTTGTGCTTCTTGATATCTTGTCAGATCCGAATATCCGTATGACAACAGGAGAGATAACAGAACGCATAGATGAATATCTTTCTCAGTTTACAGA
This sequence comes from Lachnospiraceae bacterium, assembly GCA_026169045.1. Taxonomy (GTDB): domain Bacteria; phylum Bacillota; class Clostridia; order Lachnospirales; family Lachnospiraceae; genus Fimimorpha. The sequence continues at coordinate 27,786 of JAPFDH010000081.1, forward strand.
ACCCAGAATGTTTGATGAATCAACAGTAAGAAAGAAGCTTAAGGAATATGTTTCGCAGGGAATCTTAATTTCAGAGAAAAAAGGAAAGGTATTGTATTATCGAAGGGCAGAGAATATTCCGTTACCGGATAAGGATATGCTGGACTATTTTTCTGAGGTGCTTCCATGTGGTGTGATAGGATCTTTTCTGTTGGATAAGATGGAGCAAAGCAGTAGCCATTTTGCATTTAAGCATCATTACATAACCGGTACAATGGATACAGAGATTCTCTATTCCGTGTTTCTTGCAATAAGAGAAAAGCGTGGTATGACACTTGAAATAATCAACAGATACAATCATCGTATTACAGAAAATTATGTGATTCCGATTAAGGTGATGATAAGTGTCCAGAGTGGGCGGCAGTATCTCATGGCATACACACCTCGATTTAATAGGATTACGCCGTACAGAACAGATAATATTATTTCTGCTAAACTAGATACGATCAGTGAACGTTTTGATGAGCTGCAAAGTACATTTGAGAAGATGCTTCCGAATATGTGGGGAGTAAGTACAGAGGGAAGGACTGGAGCGAGAATCGAGCATGTGGAATTTACGGTTCATTATGCAGATGATGAAAAGCATATTCGAAATCGATTGGAACGTGAAAAACGATGCGGTATTGTTGAGCATCTGGATCATAATACCAGCAGATTCTCGGCGGATGTATTTGATGCCAGTGAGGTGATTCCATGGATCAGAACTTTTATCTGTAGAATCACAGAGGTCCATTTTTCAAATAAGGAGCTGGAAGAGCAATTTAAAAATGATATCAATGATATGTATGCTCTGTATGGCATTGGAGGTGATGAGTAAATGATTTTCAGTGAACTTTATGGTGCGTATTACAATACGGTCGCAGCAATTCTGGCGGAAGCAGTTACTCATCCGGTTTCAGAAAAAAATATTGGAAATATTATCAAGAAATATGCTTTTTCAGAAAGTATATGGGCAATTTCTGATGCTATTAAGGAAGAAAGGTGGCAAATAGTAAAGGCAGATGGAACAACACCAATTACCAATAAACCATCTATGCCGCTTACAATTTTACAGAAAAGATGGTTGAAGGCAATTGGCTGTGATCCGCGATTAAAGCTTTTCGGAACGTTTGATTTTGATTATCCGGATGTAGAACCTCTTTTTCTGCCAACGGATTATATCATATTTGATAAGTATGCAGACGGAGACGATTATACAGATGAACGATATATCTCCAATTTTCGGTTAATTCTCGATGCAGTAAGAAATCAGTATCCGTTGAAAATTGAAACCTTAAATAGAAAAGGAATGCAGATCAGCCAGGTGGTACTGCCGGAATATTTGGAATATTCGGAAAAAGATGATAAATTTAGATTGATCGGTGCTGGAAACCGATTTGAAAGTACGATTAATCTTGGGCGTATTATCAGCTGTAAGCGGTATGAAAAATCATTGGAAATCACACAAGGAAAATGTAATTCTGCGCGATCATGCTATGTTGTTTTTGAGCTAAAGGATGAAAGAAAGGCTTTGGAACGGGTGCTCCTTCATTTTGCTCATTTTAAGAAAGTTGCCAAACGCATAGAGGAAAATCGATATTCCATAACTATTTATTATGATAGAGAAGATGAAACAGAGATCCTAATCCGTATCTTATCGTTTGGTCCGTTGATAAAGGTTACAGCCCCTGTGCATTTTATAGAATTAATGAAACAGAGATTATTGGAGCAAAAAAAGTTGTGAGCATTCGTGTTCGCAACTTTTTTTCCGTGATAAAGGAAGACAGATTTTGTAAAATAGCATTGTAATTACTTCTCAAAGGATAAAGATGCTTACAGCAATTTTCAAGATATGTGATTATTTCTAAGAAAGAGTTCCTGATTGGTATTCAGGATATTACCGGTGAGATCCTGGGTTTGTATTGAAAAAGCATCTTGTAATAAAGGCACCTACAGCAAAGTTGAATGAATAAGAGGTTTAAGCAAATGAGAATTATCATTTTACGCGGGTTCGAATCCCACTTTAATGGTGCCTTGTGTTTATGTACTATGGAAAAGGAGAGACGCCTATGCTGAATTTATTAAAACAGGAAGCAAATATGACATTTACAGAAAATGGTGCTGTTACATACGAAACCAGCGGTTCCGATTGTATGGATTTATTTGCATCCATTGGTGCACTCAGACGAGAAAGCGATGATGAAATAATTGCTCGTTTTGTTCGTGCATATACAGAAAATGCAGATATGGCAATGAAGCTTCTTTTCTTTGCCCGGGACATTAGAGGCGGATTAGGTGAGCGACGTGTGTTTCGTACCATTCTTACATGGCTTGCTGAAAATAAACCGGATTCCGTAAAAAAGAATATGTATTATGTCGCAGAGTATGGTCGCTATGATGATTTGTTGGTTCTTCTGGATACGCCCTGTGAGAAAGAAATGCTTTCCATACTTCAAACGCAGTTTGAAAAAGACATGGAAGCGGTTGGAAAGAATGAAACGGTATCCCTATTGGCAAAGTGGTTGCCGTCAGTAAACGCATCCAATCAACAGACGATTCGAAAGGCAAAAAAAATTGCAAAGGCATTTGGTATGACGGATGCCGTTTACCGAAAAGCAATTACAGCACTTCGGGCAAGAATACATATTATCGAGAATAATCTTCGCCAAAAGGATTATTCTTTCGATTATGAGAAACAGCCGTCCCGGGCGATGTTTAAATATAGGAAAGCATTCTTAAGAAATGATCGGGAAAGATATAGCGAATTTCTTACAAAAGTCAGTTCGGGTGAAGCAAAACTCCATACTGACAATATATCTCCATATGAATTGGTTGAGCCATATCTGATAACCGATTGGGATTGGAATTCATCATCTTTTATGCGTGGCATTTCTCCGGAAGAGAAAGCTGCTTTGAATGCAACATGGAATGCGTTGCCGGATTTCGGAAGCAAAGAGGATGCGATTGCAATTATTGATACATCAGGGTCCATGTATTGTGACAGCAAGCCAATTCCGGCCGCTATTGCATTATCATTGGGATTATATTTTGCAGAACACAATAAAGGAAGGTTTAGAAATCATTTTATTGAGTTTTCAGCAAGGCCACAGTTGCTTGAAATAAAAGGTGAAACTTTTGCAGACCGTCTTCGTTACATAACAACATTTAATGAGATGGCAGATACAAATCTTGAAGCGGTATTTGATCTGATTCTGAACGCAGCCGTGAAGAATAGAATCCGTCAGGATGAAATGCCTGCTAAACTAATTATTCTTTCTGATATGGAGTTTAATTCCTGTGTGAAAAATGCTTCAGAAAGCAATTTTAATAGTGCAAAGAAAAAGTACACTGCGAAAGGGTATAAGCTTCCGGAAATCATTTTTTGGAACGTTGCCAGCAGAAACAGACAACAGCCGGTAACCATGAATGAGCAAGGTGTTGTACTGGTTTCTGGTGTGACACCGAGAATTTTTGAGATGGTTGCCGGAGGTAAGCTTTCTCCATATGCGTTTATGTTGGAAGTATTGGAAAGTGAGCGCTATGCTAAGATAGCAGCATAGTGCTCCTAAAAAGGAGCCTCAAAAGGGGAAGGGTGAAACGATGATAGAGATAAAAGGAAAGAGGAATACTGCAATCTGTTATACAAACGTAATAGATGATGGAGCAATCGAACAAATCCGAAGAATGTGTGATTATAATTTGACAGAAGGAAGTCGGGTAAGAATTATGCCGGATGTACATTCTGGAAAGGGGTGTACCATCGGTACTACTATGACGGTCGTGGATAAGGTTTGCCCCAATATTGTAGGAGTTGATATAGGATGTGGTATGTATACGGTTAAGCTGGAGGACAAAAAGCTTGACTTTGAACGACTCGATGAAGTATGTCATTACATTCCGTCTGGAATGAATGTCTGGGACGGCAGAATGGAACGATTTGATCTGACAGCTCTTCGCTGTTATCGGTCTTTGAAAGACACACGAAGATTGGAACGTTCATTGGGAACGTTAGGCGGAGGAAATCATTTTATTGAGGTGGATAAGGACTCGGATGGAAACTTATACCTTATCATCCATTCCGGAAGCAGAAATCTGGGAAAACAGGTAGCAGAAATTTACCAACAGCTTGCGATCGATCTTCATACTGGTAAGGAGGATTATTTTTCCAGACGTGATGCAATTATCTGTTCTTTTAAAGCAGAAGGACGACGATCTGAGATACAAAATGCATTGAAAGAGCTGGAAAAAGAGTATACGTCACAAGTACCGGATGTCCCGGAAGATCTTTGCTGGTTATATGGTTCCTTTTTAGAGGATTATCTTCATGATGTGGGAATTTGTCAGAGATTTGCCAGAAGAAACAGAGAACGCATGGCAGAAATTATAGTAGAACGAACCGGAATGAGGGATGCAGAGGCGTTTCATACGGTTCATAACTATATTGATACAAAGGAAAGGATTCTTCGAAAAGGTGCTATTGCAGCCCATATCGGAGAAAAGGTATTGATTCCAATTAATATGCGTGATGGTTCTATTCTTGCTGTAGGAAAAGGAAATCCTGAATGGAATTATTCCGCGCCCCATGGAGCCGGACGAGTTATGTCAAGATCAATGGCTAAACAAACCATAAATATGGATACATATCGGGAATCGATGAAAGGTATCTATACAACATCAGTAAATGAAAGTACTATTGATGAATCTCCAATGGTTTATAAATCATTGGAAGATATTATTGATGTTATTGGCGAATCGGTAGAAATCATTGATATGATCAAGCCCATATACAATTTCAAAGCGGCAGATGATGATTCTACATGGAGGAAAAGAAAACGGTTGACTGGGGAGAACGAAATGGGGCCGTTGCAAAATAGATGAGTAATCATCTATGGAGCAACGGCCCCATCGGCATCTTCCCTTTTTTCAATTACATATTCCAATATTTTTTTGCTTCGTCTTCAAAAACTTTCTCAGCGTGATAATCACCATTATAGTGGGCTGTTCTGGATGCTTCATAATATTCCCGTGCCTTTTCCTTTTTCCAGTCCCACTGTCGTGCCCGTTCTGCTTCTTCCCGTTTTCGCTTTTGATTTTGATACATCATTTCTTGTACGATACAGTCTCGTATTAAAGCTTTTTTCTGCGCTTTTTCCTTTTTAATATCTTCTTTGGTGGGCTGCGGTGTGAAAAGGTTATCGTATTCTTCTTTTTCCACGACACTGCGAACCCATCGCATAGTCATATAGGCAGAAAGAGAAAATAAAATGATATCACCGACTTTTGTATGTAATAAAAAATTATTTAAAAAGTAGATATTTGATGTAATTAGTCCTAGTATGGTACACAATATCAGAAATACAATGATAAATCGCCATATGAATTTTATTGGATGACATATGGATGATAGTATTAAAGATTTACGATACCCGTACATAATAACACCTCCGAATATATAGTTTGCACAATCTTTGATAAATAAGTGATCCAAATGTAATAATAAGATATCTGGAGTATACAGTCAATACCGTGAAGATACTACATAGGAATCAATTATTTTTTATGACATGCATACGTTACATTGTCGAATAAAAACCATATAGAATAATTGAAATGTACATGAAACAATCATAGAAGAATTTAAAGAAGCGATTATAAATACATTTATTTCAAAAAGAAGATAAAAGTAGTATAATAGAATCAACGTCATGTTGAACTTTTGGGAGAGGATTTTAATGAATAAATGTAAATATTGTGGTAAAAAGATATATGATGATTCTTTTTTCTGTTGTAATCAATGTGAAATCAATTATAAAGAAATAACTAGAAAAGATAATCGTAATATTGGATATTTTATAGCTGGAATTATTATTGGTTTTTTGATTATGTTTTGCGGTGTTTTATTCAATAACAATTTTGTGATAGGGATAGGGATTATGTTAATGGGTAGTATCATCCTTTTACTGCCTTTTACTACTCCTGAAACAATTGCTTTTTTAGGATATTATAAGTCAAAAATTATAGGAAGAATACTGGGGATATTGATGATTGTAGTTGGAATATGGGTAATTTTATAGAACTCATAATATTGACAATATCAGTATTTGTACATATAATATACCACGAATGAAAAGAACGGGAAGAAAAAGGAAAGGAGTATCTGTTATACCTGTATGTGTAGTCGCGATAGCGCTTGTGGTTTGTGAAGTATCGCAGAGGATGATAGTGTTGCGAATTGAGATAATATTGTTCTACTGCCGGTAGCGGATACACTTACATGAATAAGCAGGTGCCGAAGGGGTCACATGGGATAGTACATATATGGAGGTGATTTCATGCGCTGGCATAGACAGTCTATACTCGTTTCAACAATCTGTCATCCTATAACATCGTTGCTTCGTTTTGGTATGGCATACTTTATATTTTTGATAATTATCACAGTGCTCTCACGGTTTATACCTTTCTTTGCTGTATTTATATATACAAAAATAGGTACGACGATACATATAGTACTTTCTATCGTTGTAGGAATGTTATGGGCGAGAAAAGTTGTAGAAGACAAAGAGATGTATGGTTATAATGATTATAAACCATCACCTGAGTTGAAAGAACAGTGGCGGCGAGAGAATCAAAGAATGTTTAATGAACATATGATGTATAAGGAAATGGAACGAAGAGCGAAAGAGGAAGAAGCTGCAAGACAAAGACAACAGTACTACGATAACCTCGCACAATCTGCGTATTGGAAGTCGCGAGATGCTCATTATCGTGGAGACTCTGCTTCTGAAAACTACTATCACGATGAGTATCGAAAATGGAAAAATATGTAGAAGAAAAAAGGAAATGCTGACTTGGAAAGGTATTTACTGTGTAGCAACTACACTATTTTTGAAAGAACTTTGATATAAAAGAACGTAAGCGGCAGTACTCTTAAACAGAGTATTGCCGTTTGCAGCATATGGATAAATAGATTTCTAAGTAAATATCTATGCGTTATAAAGTGACGAAAGACGCTGAAAACAGTTACTCATTATTTCGTATGTTGAAAATAATGTCGCCACACCTATTGTTCCAATATGGCAAAAAGTGGTATAACCCCAAAAAATTTGCAGTATCTTATGGGTCATGCTGATGTAGGAATGACCTTAAATATTTGTACATATCTGGGATATGAGGATGTGAAAGAAGAGGTAAGAAAAATATGTAATCTCTGAAGTATGAAAATGTATTACTGGAATTTACTACTTACTGAGATAAATTTATTACTTTTTTACTACTTTTGAGGTCAAAGATATGCTAAAATATGCCAGAGAAATAAAAAAACAAAAAAGCTGAAAATCCTTTAAAAATCAAGGAAATACGCAGAAAATAAGGAGTTTTTGGATATGATAAAAATACTTTTTGTGTGCCACGGCAGGTGATGCATTGAGCACTGCAAACTCTTTAAAATCAAGGATTTTTTAAAATACGACTTGAATTTACGACACTTTTACGACAGATAAAGCCAGGCTATGATAAACGTGTTATATTATAACAATGTGGGGGGGGAGTATTACGAAGATTGAAGATTTAGTGATAAAAATGCCAACAGAGGAAATCGATGAAAAGGATTGGAATCTTGAAGAATGGAAACAAAAGTATCCGATGGATTACTATAAAGCTTTGCGAATTTTGTCAGAAGCGAGTAACGGAGTTGTTGCTACAGAGATTTTTAAAGCTATATACCAAATAACACGTTTGCATGTACCTGATGTTTTGTTCAAATATTATTCATTGTCAAATGATGAGGAATTAAATAAGAAAAAATTTCAAACCTTAAGTGAGGGAAAACTTTTTATGTCAGAGATTAAGGATTTTAACGATCCATTTGATGGTAAAAGTTTTTTCTACAATCCAAAAAGATTGGAAGATATCGATAGGTTACGTGTTCATAAAGGAAGATTGATAGATGATTTTACTGTGTTTATAAGGGGAACATGTTTTACAGCTAATGGAGTTCAGTCAATGCCGATGTGGGCTCATTATGCCAACAATCATAAAGGTTTTTGTGTTTCTTATGATGTAAAAGAAAATTTGGGACTCAAAAGTAATATATTCCCGATACAATATACAGAAGAAAGGCTAGACGTAACTGCATTGATGCGTAAGCATGCAGAATTAATTTGCGATAAAATTGATGAAAATATACGACGAGGAGAAAAGATAACGCAATATGATGATTTGACAATAATTTATATGGCATTATTACTATATAATGTTAAGCATATATCGTGGAATTATGAGAATGAATTCAGATATTTTGTGCCATCAAATGCAAGTGGGATTCCATATGCTAAAGCGATTCCTAGAGCAATTTACATAGGAATGAATTGCGAGGAAAGACACAAAAAAGCACTAGAAGATATAGCAGACTATTGGGATGTTCCTTTGTATCAAATGGGAATGGATGAATGTTCAGAAAAATATGAATTAGTTGCAACTAGAATGCGGAGCTGATAGCGTAGAATGTAACATAAAAAATACGGTACGTGATGCAAGTTTAGAAGCTACATTATACGAGCATCAGAAAAAGATTAAGTGCATCGAAAAAATATACTTGTAATCATTTCTAAAGACATACTATATACAGGAAGCGTATTATTATATGAAATAGAAGAAGCCCTTGATGTTTAGGAAATGTGTTTTCCTATTGTATATCCGGAATCTAGTTTTAGGTGATCATCTTTGGCATTATCTGGTTGATGTGAATGAACAGGCACTAGCAAGATTGAATATGCTCGTGAAACTGATACAGGAAGTAGAGTGTATGATGGAAATTAAAGGTCATTGGTAATAGATTTGAAGGATGAAAAATATTTGTAACAGGCTGGAAGAAATTGTGATAATATTTTTTACACAAGGGAATGAAAGTAATAAACGATTTATGGGGCTACAAAACTACGTTAAAAGAAATAGAGGAAAATGATGATCAAAATTATAAAATGCAAGCAATGGCGGGCACGAAAGAATACAATAGTACTTCATTATGACAACTGGGATGATTATGGATATAAGACAACATATCGTATTAATTATTATGATAAAGATGGAAATTCTGTTTGGGAAAGTAGTATTCAAATTTATTGTACAAGATTGGATGAAGACGGTTCCGGAGGAGGCAAGGTAGATGAATATTTACCAAGTGAAATTGCAAAATTGGATGATTCATTCTGTTCACTTGGTTGTGACATGAATTTTTATTCGGGATTAAAAAAAGCTTTGCCAAAAGATTATTTGGATATTTTAAACAGATTAAATGATTTGGCCTATAATGAAAAACGATGGAATCAATTCAAGAAATATACCGGAGTCCAAAAGTCGCTATTAAGATCTAGTAGTTCAATTAAAGCAAGAGAAGAAGCATTCGCTATATTAGAAAATAATTTTATTAAAGAAAAAAATCTTTCTTTTTCGTATAGAACTCGTATTCCATATAGTGATATCATAGTTTCATTGAATTTTTTGTTTAATAAAAAGGCGGATCTTCCACATAGAATCAACGCAATTGTGGGAAAAAACGGAACGGGTAAAACACATATTCTTAATAATTTAGCAGAAGATTTGAGCGGTTTCAAACTTGAAGAATTTGATGATAATGCATTTGAAAGAGGGAAAAGGCCATCTTTTGATAAAGTGATTTCTGTATCTTACAGTGCATTCGATCCATTTAAGAAATTGAAAGGCCAAAATTCATTGAATAGTTATGTTTATTGTGGAATACAATCAGAAAAAGGCACATTGAAACTTAACGAGATACAAGATAATTTTTGGAAGTCTTTAGAAACTATAAAGAAAAGGGATAGATACGAACAGTGGAAAAGAATAATTACAGAGTTATTTGCTGAAGAGAATTATAATATAACTTCACAAATTGATGAATCTAGAATGAGAGATATTAATTGGAGCTCTGGACAAAATGTATTAATATCGTCTATGACAGAGGTTGTTGCAAAAATTGATAAGGAATCAATTATTCTATTTGATGAACCAGAACTACATCTTCATCCAAATGCTATAGCGAATGTTATGCGAATGTTTAATAAAATTCTTGAAGAATTTAATTCATACGCAATTATAGCGACACACTCGCCGATTATTTTGCAAGAGATTCCTTCTAATAATATTATTGTATTAGAAAGAATTGATAACCAGCCCTTTGTCAGGAGACCTGAAATCGAGTGCTTCGGCGAAAACATTTCGCTCATTACTAGAGATATTTTTGATGTAACTAGTAAGGAAAGTTATTATCAAGCCTTTTTTTTAAAAATGAAGGAAACTGGAAAAACAAAAGAACAAATAGAAAAATTGTTTGAGTATAATTTGGGATTAAATGCACTTATTTATCTGGAAACATTATACAAGCAGGAGAAATGAATGATTAATTACATAGAAAACACAGAAATAAATGATGAAGGTGTATTCAAAGACATAATAAAATATAAGCACGAACCTGGAAAAACAAAATTAAAAGATTGTAAAAAAGAAATTTTTGAAGATTATTTAATTTATAAACAAAATTCCTGTGCCCTTCAGAAAGTTATACCTGATATTCGTATACCTGATGAATCTAAAAAAGAACTGATTAAAACATATAACAGTAATCCAAGTGCTTTGCAAAAATCTAAGTTGATGATAAAGAAAAATTTATCTAACATATTGAGAGCAAAATGTCCCTATTGTTTAATTTCTGCGCATAGCACATTTGATCACTATTTGGACAAGTCTAAGTATCCAGAATATGCATTGTTTTCAAGCAATCTTATTCCATCATGTGCGGAGTGCAATTCTTTGAAAAGTGATTTTTTATGTGATAGTAAAGGCAATAGATTATTTATTAATTTTATTTTTGATGAGCTTCCTGCTTATCCGTTTTTAAAGTATATTCTTTCTATAGAAGGAGAGAAAATTGTACTTAAGAAAGTATATCTAGATTTTGATGATAATGAACCTAAAAAACAAATAATCAAAAATCATTTTAAAAAATTAAAGTTAATTCCTCGACTTGAAGACCAATTTGATGTTGCTATATCCACGATTATAGAAGAATTTCATGAATATAACTATAGTACTCGAGAGGTAAAGGAAGTCTTGACAAAAAAAATGAGGGCTTAGGAGAAGACACGAGGAATTAATAATTGGGAAACTTGTATCTTGCGAGCTATCATTCAGAATAATGAAGTGTTACAGTATTTGAGCAAAAATGAAAAATAGATAAATCGAAATATTAGTAAATATAATGGGAATGTAATATCATAAATTAAAAGGATTTAAAAACCTCTGAAATGCCTATAAGAAATGGTGTTCCAGGGGTTTTTGTGTCCTTGGATAAGCACGCAAAGTATCGTAAATTACCAAATTTTATGTATTAGTTTAGAGAATAGCTTGATTTTCAATTACCTGATTTTTTGATCCAGACTACGATATAAATGCCATATTTTGGATACTTTTTGCGGGAACGATTATGAAATTGGAGATGCTATGATTAATTGGTAAAACACAAGAAGGAGGTATTAACATGGCATCAATCGTTCAACGTAACAAAAGCTTTAGCGTAGTTTACAATATTTACGATGGAGACAAGAAAAAACAAAAGTGGGAGACCTATCATTCTTATAAAGAGGCTCTACATCGAAAAGAGCAAGTAGAGATCATTTATCAGAAGAAACAGCTGAAATATCGTTCAGGAACTCTGGCACAGTTTTTGAATGAATATGTGGAACTATATGGGCACGTTCATTGGGCTTGCTCCACCTATAGCAGCAATACAGCGCTGATTCGGAATTATATTATTCCGTTCTTTGGAACCATGCAACTTCATGAGTTTAGTCCCAAAGTGATTGCAGTAATCTATAGTCAACTACAAAGAAATCCGAAAATCACGCCACAGCTTATGAATAATATTCATAAACTATTACATAGTGCATTTGAACAAGCTGTACTATGGGAATATCTAGATTACAATCCTTTCAAAAAAGCCAATCTTCCGAAAATATATTCGCAGGGGATTGCAATGCTGTCCTTGGATCAGATTAGAATACTATTGCAAAATTGCACGGAGCCGACGCTAACGTTAGCTGTTCACTTAGCTTTTTCGGGTTCTTTACGAAAGGGAGAAATTTTAGCTCTTACTTGGATTGACATAGACTTCGATAAGGGGACGGTGTCGGTCAGCAAATCCTTGAAGCGTATCCGAAAGGATGCTGTCCAGGTGCTAAACGGTAAAGACATTCTTTATCAATTTCCGGCTATATTTGATGAAGGGCGTACCGTTGTTGTATTGAAACGGCCAAAAACTCATGCCAGTGTCCGGACGGTGTATTTACCGGAATATGTAATGAATCTGCTTTGGAACGTAAAGAAAGAACAAAGAGCTTTAAAAAGAGGAATACCGGAGCTTGTTTTACGTTATGGAAATGGAAGACCTCTTCAAGAAGAAACGCTTCCTCGTTTGTTGGAAAAACAGCTGCTAGCGCTTGGGCTTCCCAAAGTTACTTTCCATAGCTTGCGTCACAGTAGTATAACATATAAATTAATACTTACTGGTGGAAACATCAAAGCAGTTCAAGGTGATTCTGGTCACGCACAGGCGGAGATGATCACAGAACGTTATGGTCATATTATTGATTCTTGCCGCAAGCAGTGTTCAAAAGATTTTGAAGAAGACTTTTATAAGAGCCTGTAAAATGAGTCGTCTGATGAAAATCAGGCGACTTTTTACAGTAGGATGGAACATCTCCCTCCTAAGGATATGGAGTATCGTTTGAATTTAGTCCAGTTAGCAAAACAGGAGGTAAAAGTTTGAAACAAATAAGTAGAGGACTTTGGAAGAGATAAGTTTACGGGATACGTTATGCGCCACTCACATCCACGTGTCTTGTAGTGTGTCAGTCTAATTAAAGAAATCATATCAGAAGGCAATAGGAATAGAAACGCGAAAGTAGCACAACGGCTTTCATGACGCATTTGTGCCTTTCGCAGAAAGGCGGAAAATAAATATGATAAAATTCACTAAACTTCATGATTTGGCTGCATATTTGAAGCAAGCAGCCGGCACATATCTTCAGTATGATTATGAATTTCTATATCAGGAACTCCGTGCAAGATATGAACAACAGGTTATGGAGGCATTTTGGGAAAAACATCCGGGATGGAGTATCGTAACAGACGATGCTGCCTGCTATATGTATTTATTTCGAAACTGGTCGTTAAGTAAAGAAGCAACCCAAAATGCCCGCCAGTTTATAGATCTTGCAAAAGATCTTTTTGAAAATTATGTAGAGTGTAGAGAATTATTCTTTACCACAAATATGGTGGAGAATGTTATGCGAGTTGTTGAACAGGTATATGATTTTTCAAAATATGTTCTGAAAAATAGGCATATGTTTATTTTCTTGTTTCCATCAAAATATCGGTATGAAGATTCATTTTGCCGTTGCTTTAAAGGAAAAAATGATATGAATTATGCAGACATTTATATACTGACTCCAAAGAAAGATAATCAAGCTACTCCGCAAAGCATTCTACTACATGAGCTAGGACATATGGTTAATTTGGTGTTGACTGGTGATGTAGGTAAACTACCGGAAGATTTTGCGGTAATTACATCATTATTAAATCTGAACTTTAATAAAAATGACCAAAATGAATTCTTTGCTCACTGTTTTGCCATGAGTTTACTAAGTGAAACGGAGCTTGTTCCATTTGACCCGTTCCCTATGGTGCCCCAAACACATAAAATCCTATTTCGTTTCTATTTCACATATAAAATCAACAATCTTAAGTGACTTGCCAAAGAAAGCAGGTCACTTTTCTTTTGAAGACGGACAGGCAAAAAAACAGAATTTCGGTACATACGACAAAAAAAGGAGGTAATTGCCTGTGATAAAAGAAAGAGAAGTTGTTCATACAGATAAATACGAGATTCCGGTGTGGCGGAAGTATACCTTAAGTGTACAGGAAGCGGCCAAATATTTTCGTATTGGAGATAAAAAACTGAAAAAACTGATCGATGAAAATCCGAATGCCGAGTTCATTCTCTGGAATGGATCACGTCCTCAGATTAAGCGGAAATTGTTTGAGCAGTTTATTGACGAAAAATTATCTGCCATATAAACGAAAAAAGTACACGATGGATTCAGAGCCGGGTTTATGGTATGATAGATGCGTATCATAGCTTGGCTCTTTTCTATGGCAGGCAGATAGAAAGGAGAAATGGAATGTCAGAAGTAAGAAGGGACCATAAAGGCCGGAAATTACTTATGGGAGAGAGTCAGCGGAAAGACGGGAAATATGAATACAAGTATCAGGATGCACGTGGCAAAAGAAAGACGGTGTACAGTTGGAGACTGACTCCTTCAGACCGGATGCCGGCAGGAAAACGTAATGATATTTCCTTAAGAGAAAAAGAAAAACAGATTCAGAAGGATTTAAACAGCAATATCATACCGGATGGCGGTGATTATACAGTCTTGGATCTTGTAGAAAAGTATATCCGGACGAAGACAGGCGTTCGCCATAATACTAAAGCAAATTATAAGTTTGTGATTAATGTGATCAAGAAAGAGGCATTTGGTCAGAAGCGTATCGATAAAGTCAAAGTATCGGACGCGAAAGAGTGGCTGATTAAAATGCAGCAGATGGACGGGCGTGGCTACAGTTCCATACATACGATCCGAGGCGTTGTAAGACCGGCTTTTCAGATGGCGGTGGATGATGATTTACTGATAAAGAATCCTTTTGAGTTTCAGCTTAATACGGTTGTCGTGAATGACAGTGTCACAAGAAATGCTCTGACACCAAAGCAGGAAAGAGACTTTTTAGAGTTTGTAAAGAATGATAAGCATTTCAGCAAATATTATGATGGAATTTATATTCTGTTTAAAACCGGGCTCCGTATTTCAGAATTTGTTGGGTTAACAAAGAAAAATCTGGATTTTGAGAACAACAGGATTATTGTGGATCATCAGTTGCAAAGGACAAGAGACATGAGGTATCTCATTGAGGATACCAAAACAGAAAGCGGTATGCGAATGGTTCCTATGACACCGGAAGTCAAGGAGTGTTTTCAGAACATTCTTGCCAACAGAAAGAAACCAAGGATTGAGCCGATGGTCGATGGGTATAGCGGATTTCTGTATCTGGACAAAAATGGGAAGCCTATGGTGGCGTTGCACTGGGAAAAGTATTTCCAGCATATTCGTGAGAAGTACAACAAAATGTACAGAGTACAGATGCCGCTTGTTACGCCACATGTTTGTAGGCATACCTTTTGCAGCAATATGGCCAAGTCAGGAATGAATCCAAAGACGCTGCAATACATTATGGGGCATAGTGATATTTCGGTAACACTGAATGTTTATACACATGTAGGATTTGAAGATGCGGAGAAAGAAATGCAAAGATTAACAGATACAAAGTCTGAGAAGTCTACGGCGTACCGTAAAATATCTGTGTCGTAAATCTTTTGAATTTACGACAGAATTTACGACAGATGATGGCTAAAATAAGCAGATTTATGCGAAGTTATACTGTTATAAGATGAAAATGCCTCTGCCGCGGAAATGCCGGAAAGTGGCGTAAAATCAAGGGAAATCAGCATTTTAAAGGAGTTTAAGAGATATGATAAAAGTTTTGTTCGTGTGCCACGGCACTCTTTGAAGAACTCCTTAAAAAGTCAGTAAAATCAATACTTGGAAGGTATTTGTGTGGAAGAAATAACCCGAAAATAACCCATAGATTTTTGTGTGAGTGTTACAAGATAAATAATTATAATTTAGGGA
>JAPFDH010000035.1 GCA_026169045.1 Lachnospiraceae bacterium
AATAAAATACATTCAATCGGCTTCGCCGCAAATTTTGAGCGATTTGTCAAGTGGTTTTTGACAAAAAAGTGGGGGATTTTAATAAAAAAGGAATCTGAAAGCCTTATATTTATTGGCTTAAAGATTCCGAGAGATCATTTACTACAAAAGGAGGTAATAAGATATGTTGGAAAAAGACATTATCCGTAATGTACTTCTGCATCATCACTATTTGAGCGCCCAAGACTATGCCGGGAAGTACGTGGATCAAATTTTACTGGAAGATTCAAGCAATGATGATATTAAGTATCTTGCGACAAAAACATTCCGTAATATGATTCGTTACGAACTGCAACAGGAATGTGAAAATCATACGTACACAGGTAGCGAATTCTGGGAAGTCCATACAATGATTAATTTCTTTCTGGAACAGCTAAAATTGCACAGCATTTATTCCAATACTTCCGCCGATGAGGTTCGTCATCTCGGAGAAACCGTTTTCTTTACCTGTTTTAAAGAAGATCTTTTTGTTGAATCGGATGATTCCGAAGAAAAAAATGAAGAGGAAAACGTCGATTCATCGGAATCTTTTTCTCAAACGGAATCGGAAGCACAAACTCATCAGCAGTAAAAGACCGTCCTGTAGAATTCAGGCTTTTCAAAGCCTGATATCTTAACAGGACGGTCTCTTTGTTCTATTGAACTTCTTTTATTTCTATGATACTATCTGCATTTTTAGGCACCGGAATGAGTACTGCCTTCTGAAATGTCAAATAAGATACCTTACAATGATTTACAAGAATTTCTGATACATCGCCTGACGGGACTGCCATAATATAGGATACATCCATACTATCTTTTTTCTTATCCCAGGTTTTCAGATGAATTTCCATTCTCCCCTCTGTTTGAATTACCTGACGCATCCATAAATTGACGGGCACGGTAATGGTTCCTTCCGTAAAGCATCCATGATACCACAAAATCACCGGTGATGATAAACCACTGAAATTATGCCATCCTGCCCCTCTTCCTGACTGTACCATAAAATGTTCATAACAATGATACGATGCATCTGTTTCTCTTTTCCAAAGATTCAATGCTGTCTCTGCAATCCGAACAGCGTTTTCCGCATATCCCTGTTCCAGCATTCCTAAAAATACAAACCACTGATGCGGCATCCAAACAGATCCGTTCCAATATCCATCCGATTGATAGTAAGATGCCTCTTTATCCACTACAGATATTCCTATAGGCGTCCACATATGCTCTTCTGACATAAGATAAAAAGCCAATTGTTTCTTTTGTTTTTCCGTACATACATCTACCATAAAGGGATATGCACCATCTAATCCTTTATTATAATTTTCTCCTTTTTCTGTCCGCAGAGGAATAATCTTTGAATCCTGATAAACCAGATAAGAAAAATAACCGGTTTCTTCGTCATATGCATAGGTTTGCAACGCTTGCGTCCATACTTTTATATCTTCTCTATAACCGGTATCGTCTTCTCCCAATTCCATAGCAGCCATTGCCATTATTCTTGCAAAATTGATGGCATGACAGGTATTAATAACCGGACTCACATATCCTCCCATCCTTTTTTCCATAACATACTTCTGTGGCGGATAATCATCCCATCCTCCAGAGTTATAAAAATAATCAAATGGTCTCAAAATACCAGATTCTTTCATTACCATATGAGATTTGGGATTATGTCCGGAATAAAAATCATAATATTGCTTCATAGAAGGATAATATTCTCTTAGGAAATCCACATCCTCTGTTTTTTCAAAAATAGCCTTATATACATAAGCCTGTACCGGTACCATACTTCCATGATGTATGAAAGCAGCATGGGAATTTCCCGGTTCCGTTAAATAGTCGTCCAAACATTCTTTAGCCAAATCCACGTGGATCCCTGTCATTCCAAGTGCGATAAAACCATTATCCCATGTGTACAAAGAATCCCACCATTTTCCTGGAGTAAAATGACGAATGTAATTTCCCTGAACACGAACAGGATATACAACATTTGTCAGCATAACTGCCTGCATTAAATTCTGTCCTAATGCATAAGGATTTTCCAATTTTCTTATGCTGTTTTCATTTTCAAAATCATTTTTCTCACAAGAACAATTCTTTAACTGTGCTTTTATTTCATCTTTTTTTCCGCATATAATTTTTCCGCATAATTTTCTCGTTTCACCTGGTTCCAAAAAAATCGGACGGATAAAAATATTGATATATTCATCTTTTCCATCATCAATTAATATCTTTGATACATGATTGTGTGTCATATAAGGCAAATATGTTTCCGGACGAGAAGTACGAAATTCCCTTACTTCATAAGACTCTGCCTCCCAAATCACTCCATATCCTACTTCCATGTCCGGATAAGATATAATCAATTGATTTTTCTCTTCCTCCAATACTGGAAGAAAACTTTTACTTCGGTTCACTATCTCCGGTTTTTTTTCAGATAGGATGATGCAGTCGATTGCTACTCCGTTTCCTCTTTTGCATGTTAAAATCAGTTCTCTACTATTGCAATTGGTTACAGGTAACGAATAAAACTGCAACTCGTCTCCGGAAATGTGCAGTGCTTCCTCACATATTCCTTTCAGTTCAAACTCTCCTTCTCCCTCCGCACGTATGTATAATACCTTATTCTCTCCGGGGCATCGTACAAAGCGATACTTTACCTGATCACCCTCATTCTGACCAAAAAAGCCGGTCATACCATATGGACCTTTTTTTCCGGAAAGCGCATGTCCATGGTAATATTGTTTCCCTGTCATTTCTCCCGTTAAAGTACCATCGAAATTCAGCCCTTCTCTTCTCTGTTCCGCTTTTAAATCCAACGTTTCATACATTAAAGCATCAAGAGCTATTGCACTCTCAGGAAGATCCAATTCTACTTCTTCTGCCAACTCGCGATGCATCAAATAATGCAGTACCAATGCCTGCGGAAGATTGGTTTTGTTTACAAACTCTGCTTCCACTTCCACAGCATTATCACCAAGTTTTCTATAAGAAACATCAGTAAAAACCTGGTCTTTCCATTCGGTTTCAAAACGATACCCATAACTGCTCTGATCGCTGTTTGCATACCATGGCATATAATTGGATTGATACACTTCTACAGGGAGCTGTGTCATTCCCCTGTACTGAGACGGAAACACAGAAAACTCCATCAACGTACCTTTTTCTTCTTCCGCAATATGCGCAATTCCCGCTAACTTTTTCGAATATGGACCCCAACCGTCCACTTGCCCCTTCCTTTTTTTGTTCACCGTTGGATACGTACGCATAATCCACCTCCATTTTAACCTTCCACTGTTCGATTCAAACCATCCATTCTATTAAAAACAAAAACCAGCCTTTTCCTTTCATACAGATAACTACTTCAAAAAAGGATTAGGCCGGCTTCCACAAACATTATTTTCAGGCTATTTTCTGTTTCTTATTTTATTCAGTGCGTTTTGAATAGCATTTTTTAACTCTTTATTATTGGGATCCGCTTCCTGAAACATCAACTGCAAATTCGCCACAGCATGATCCGTTCCGACATTTCCCAATGAGTTTAATGCCTCCAATACAACTTTCTGATCTGTCGCATTTAATAACGCCACCAATACATTCACAGAATCATCAGAACTTGATTGACCACATGCTCTCGCCAACATACATAATTCATCTGGTCCACTGGAGTAAAGATATTTTGATTTTATCTTCTCCCATTTTCCTCTTTTTACTAACCTTGCAATCTTTTCTTCTGTTGATCCAAACATATCTATGCCTTCTTTCTATCTGTATAAAATTATCAGTAACCAAAACACCACTTTTCATCTGTAAGAAAACGATTTCTCCCATCACATCTGTTTTCTATATAAATCTCTGTTTTAAACACCAGTTGTTAAACACAAATACGATAGGACAGCAATGTTTTTTGTTGTACCTTGTATATTTATTATAACACCCTGGAATCTCAAGTCAATCTTTCTGTAATTTTTTCATATTTTTTTCCCAATTTTCATATTTCTTTAATATTTTATTCGTTTTCTTATTGTTTCACCAACCGTACATGCCGCAAGAATCTTTAATGCATCAAAAATCACAAATGGAAATACACATACACTTAACGCATACCAGAATTCTGTTTTCATAAGTATCATATACCAAATTGTTCCAAAAATATAAATACAAACTGTTCCCAAAATCATGCCCACTGCATACCACAATGGTTTTCCGGGATGCTTCTCTGTAAAAATCCCCCCAATCCAAGTAAGAAATAAAAAGCCGATCAAATACCCGCCGGTTGGTCCTACCATCTTACCAATTCCTCCGGTAAATCCCGAAAACACAGGAACTCCAACCGCTCCGATCAAAAGATAAATCAGAAAACTGATTGTAGCTTTCTTTTTTCCAAGTAATATAACACTAAAACACAAAACCAAATTTGTTAATGTAACTGGAATAGTTCCTATGGGAATCGACATCGGTGCCAAAATACATGTCACCGCTGTCATCAGTGCCATAACTGTCATTTCATACACCGAAATTTTCTTCTCAGTAATATTTGCTTGTTTTTCCATTTTTTCCTCCTTTTAACAAACGTATCTATTATTAAACCGCTATTTTCTATTATAAATATTTTGTTTCAATTGTCAACTTCATCATTTAGATAGTTAACATTCTTTTTTTCTTTCTAACACATGTTTCTCCATAAATCTACTTGTATTTCTTGTTCTTTCTGCTTATACTTAGTCTTAAGGAACCCTGTCATTTTGCTTCGTTAAGGGTCACATTATTGAGAGAAAGGACGGTATAAAATGATAAGTTCTACTTTACAACAAAAATTTAGTGAGGAAATTTCATTATTTGATGAAAAAATTCACGCCTTTGAAGCCGGTGAACTGGATCGCAATACATTTAAAGGTATTTCCGGAGGATTTGGCAGCTATGCTCAAAGATCCAATGGATACATGCTTCGTCTCCGTTTACCCGGAGGACAAATTTCCAAAGAAAAACTGCGTTTCTTTTCTGATTCCATCCAGAATCATCATGTCAACCTTTTGAAAATTACCACCTGTCAGACGATTCAGATGCATAATCTGAGTGCGGACAGCACAGTCTCCATCATGAGAGATGCCATGAATTTTGGTATTATTACAAGGGGTGGAGGTGGAGACAATCCAAGAAATGTTATGGCCAGTCCACTTTCCGGTGTAGAAAAAGGTGAAACCTTTGACGTTCTCCCCTATGTACAGGCTGCCGGTGAATATCTTTTAAGTAGAATTCCCGGTCTACACATGCCACGTAAACTGAAGGTAGGTTTTTCCAATACCCCTTCCAACGAAACCCATGCCACATTCCGTGATTTAGGTTTTATAGCACGAAATGACGGTTCTTTCTCTGTCTATTGTGCCGGTGGACTGGGACCAAATCCAAAACTCGGGGTATGGATTACTGATCATGTTTGTCCAAACGAAATTTCTTTCTATATAAGTGCAATGATTCGCCTCTTTACCACATATGGTAATTACGAATCACGGGCAAAATCCCGTACCCGTTATCTCCAGGATACTTTGGGTGCTGAGGAAATCCGTAAACAGTTTCTTGCATTTGTAGAACAAGCCAAAGCAGAGGAAGAAGCCTGGCCCATCCCCAGCTTACAACCAATTACGAAAAAGGGAAACGGTACTATCTCCGGCAAACGAATCATACCACAAAAACAGGATGGTCTCTATGCCGTTTCTTACCATCCCATTGGCGGATGTCTTCCTCCACAAACACTCATTCAGTTATATCAGACGATAAAAGATATGCCGCAGACAGAAATTCGTATCTCTCCAGACGGTACATTGTATACGATTAATCTGACAGCCAGCGAGGTTCCTGCTGTATTACAGATTACAGAAGACGGCGCACAATCTCTGTTTGAAACAAGTGTAAGCTGCATCGGTTCTTCCATCTGCCAGCATGGACTTAGAAATTCCCAGGGACTTCTCAATTCCTGCATCATGCGGGTTCGCCAAGAAGCTTTTCCAGATGGTGTTTTACCCAGAATCCATATTTCCGGCTGTCCATCCAGTTGCGGCAGCCATCAAGCCGCTTCCATCGGACTGGTAGGCCATTCTAAAAAAATAGATGGTGTAATGTTGTCCGCCTTCAAAGTTTTTATTAATGGTTGTGAACAAAATCCGGGCAGCCGTCTTGGCACAGAATGTGGCATATTATTGGAATCCGTTATTCCGGAATTTTTCGTAGCACTTGGACATCTTGTTGAAAAAAGCAATCTTTCATTTTATCAATGGTTCCCTGACCATCAGGATGAATTGAAACAGCTTATTTTAGAATACGCAGAAAAAACAGAATAAGTAATTTTATAAAATAAAACAGGAAGAACGTATCGATCAAAATATGTTCTTCCTGTTTTATTTTATACTCATCTAAGCGTATTCCAGACCTTCATCTTTTTGAAGATTCGTTCCATCTGCTGCTGACGTTGCCAGATAATCACATCGCTCATTCATCTCATGTCCGGCATGTCCTTTTACCCAATGAAAGGTTACCTGATGCGGTTTCTTTGCCTCTAAAAGTCGTTTCCAGAGATCTACATTTTTTACCGGCTCATTTTTTCCCCTTTTCCAGCCTTTCTTTATCCAGCCATCCAGCCAGTGATCATTAAATGCTTTTACTAAATATTGAGAATCCGAAAAAAGATCAATCTCACAGGGACGATTCAAAGCTTCCAAACCTGCAATCGCTGCCATCAATTCCATTCGATTATTGGTCGTTTTCTCATATCCTCCGGATAATTCCTTTACATGAAGCTGCCCTTTGGGATCAATGTAATGAATGACTGCTCCATACCCTCCCGGGCCTTCCGGGTTTCCTCTGGCAGATCCATCTGTATAAATCGTTACTTTCATGCGTTCTGTTTCCTCTCTGTTTCTTACATTTCCCATATACCTGTATCCAAAAAGTGCTTTGCTGTCTGGTCAGCTTTTTCAATCACATCTTCTTCATATCCCATAATCTGAAGAAGACGAATTGCATTTCTTGTCGTCGCACTTCCTTTATTCAAACGATAATTAAAAATGATATCATTATCTACAATTTCTTCTTTAAAATGATAGTTGGAATAATAATCATTCAATAACTGGGTCAACTCAATATCATGGGTAGCAGCAAAGCACATAACTCCACTCTGTGAAAGACTTTGAAGAATACGCGAGGAAGCAGCGATACGTTCTACAGTATTGGTTCCGCGAAGTACCTCATCCACAAAACAAAGGACTGTCGCTCCCTTTTCCTTTGCAGCATCCATAATTCTCTTTAATGAACGAATTTCCACCATATAATAACTTTCATTTCCCTGCAAATTATCCTTTAACGCCATTGATGAGTACACACGGAAAAAATTGGCGTGATAGGAATGAGCCGGTATGGTATCAATGGTCTGTGCCAACAAAGCACAGATAGCGGTTGTCTTTAAAAAAGTTGATTTTCCCGATGCATTGGAACCTGTTAAAAGTACAGAACGTTTTTCATAAATACTGTTTGCCACCGGTTCTTCCACCAGCGGATGGTACATATCCTTAGCTTCCAGAACAGTCCCATTTCCTTCTATCATATCCCCGCGACAATAAAATGGAAGACACTCTCTATAAGAAGCGATGGCAATATACGCTTCCAACTGTCCGATTGTTTCCAAAAGTGTACGAATCGTCTTGATATTTTTCTGCACTTTTCCAATCATATTGTTAAATTTGATGATATCAATATGGGTAAACATACGGACATAATCCATTACAATTTCTCCCAAATCCCCAGTGAGTTTATCCCCGGATCCAATATACTTTACATCTTTTTTCAAAGATGCCAGATTCTTGGCCCCTTCTCTGAGCGTATCCAGATACGGTTTTAATTCCGGTTCATTGTGTTTTCCCAAATATTCGCAGCTATGAATTAATCGTAACACCGCACCTACACATACAAAATACGGTTCAATATCCGACTTCGTTTTAAAATATTCGTATATATTGTATCCCAGAACAAAAATAACAGCTAAAATTCCAAAAGCCGGATTTTGTACCAGAATAATTGCCGCAACAAAAATCAGCAGAATATGCAGATAATGCCGAAAATTCCCTTCATTTTCCAGCTCGGCAAAATTGCTGATATAATCATACAGAGATAATTTTTTCGTTCTTCCCACATGGGCAATATCAATCTGATAACTGATTCGTTCTTTTTCATGGGTGCGGAAATATTCAATTACACGATTCCTTTCATCCAAAATCTTTTGTTCAAAACAAGGCGTACGCAGCATCTTATAAAGATATTCCTCTCCCACCGAAGATTGGGTATTATTAATTGACATAAAAACGGAATCCATATCCAAATCATTCCATGTAATATCATCAATTGTAAACTCTTTTCCCTTTGTTTTTTTATAATAGCTTCCTATTCCCTGGAATTCATCATATTCATATTCTCTGTTGGGTATTTGTCCCCAATTCTTCATGATCGCAGCCAGGTATTTTTTTCTTCGTCTTTGTTCTTTTGTTACAATTCGATAAATCAGCACCGCCAGCAAAATTACACCAATGGCAATGTACAGATACATATTTGAATCCATGCTTTCCTCCATTTTCCGTCAATTTTTATTGATTTCATATCATTTCATAAATACGAAGCAGTTCTTCCCCTATAAAATATTCCCCATTTTCATTAAAAATACGTCCTGCCACCATCGTCATTTTAATATTTGACTTACTACTGTATACTATATGTTTATCCCATGGTTCATCGGCTGCATATTGGGCATGGTTGCCATTTTCTCCTATTATTCCATCTATTGATTTATGGTCTCACCTGACCATTTCCATAAATTATGTATTTTGTAGATGTCAGCTCTTTCAAACCCATAGGACCTCTGGCATGAAGTTTTTGTGTACTGATTCCGATCTCGGCTCCAAACCCAAATTCAAATCCATCGGTAAACCGCGTTGACGCATTGACATAAACAGCAGCAGCATCAACTTCATTGAGAAACTTCTGTGAATGTGCATATGACTGTGTGATAATTGCTTCCGAATGTCCCGTATTATAATGATTAATATGAGAAATTGCCTCCTCAATGGAATCCACTGTTTTTACTGACAATTTATAATCCAGATATTCTTTTCCCCAATCTTCTTCTGTAGCTGGCAAAACAGAAGATTGAGCCAATCTGGCTGCTTCGTCTCCATATAATGTTACCGGCTTTTCTTTTAGCTTTTCACAGAGTTTCTGAAGAAATGCTTCCTCCACACTTCTGTGAACCACCAGAGATTCACAAGCATTACATACCCCTGTTCTCTGCGTTTTTGCATTAAAAACAATATTAACTGCCATATCCAGGTCTGCTGTTTCATCTATATAAATATGGCAATTACCTGTGCCAGTCTCAATCACAGGCACTGTACTATTTTCTACTACAGAGCGAATCAATCCGGCTCCTCCTCGCGGAATTAATACATCAATGTAATCATTGAGGCGCATCATCTGCTTCGCGGTCTCCCTATTGGTATCTGTAACCAATTGAATACAATTATCTTCTATTTCAACTGATTTGAGAGCTTCTTTGATCACCTTTACTATCGCTATATTCGAATGGATCGCATCGCTTCCTCCTCTCAAAATCACGGCATTTCCGGATTTAAAACACAATGCAAATGCATCCGCCGTAACATTGGGACGGGATTCATAGATAATGCCAATTACACCAATAGGTACTCTTTTCTTTCCAATGATAAGCCCATTGGGACGAGTAGTCATGGAAATTACTTCTCCCACCGGATCCTGTAATGCCGCTACCTGTCGGATTCCCTCTGCCATTGCTTCCAATCGTTCCTTTGACAAACGCAAGCGGTCAATCAAAGACAGACTCATCCCCGCCTGTTCTGCATTTTTGATATCCTCATCATTTGCCTTCAAAATTTCATCTGCTCTTTCACACAAAAAAACAGCTACCGCTTCCAACGCTTTATTCTTTTCTGTGCTTCCCATTGTATTCAGGCATGCTGCTGCTTTTTTTGCCAATTGCCCCATTGTAATTAAATCCATTGATGATGCCCTCCTCTGTTATAATCATATCCGGTCGGATATCCAGTTCTTCTGTCGGTAATTGCTCCCACATCTGTTCTGAATATGCCAGTGCCGCTGTTACAAATTTTTCTTTATATTTTTGCAGGTACCGGTCATAGTATCCACCGCCATACCCAATCCTTCTGCATTCCCAATCAAAGGCCAGACCTGGCATTAGCATGAATCCTTCCCTTTTAATATCTGTGCTTTTCTGCCTTCTGGGCTCTAAAATCCCCATCATTCCAGGAAGAAAATCATCCCAGGAAAAAACCTGAAAAAATTCCATTTCATTTCCCGATACCACTGGACAAAATACATGTTTTCCCCGTCTCCATGATGTTTCAATTATTACACTTGTATCCACTTCATCGCGAAAAGAAACATACGTGTAAATCTGATCGGTTTCCTGATATTCTTTTAAATGCAAAACAGTTTCCGCAATTCTCAGATCTTTTTTTTCTCTATCGACTAAACTGCGTCTCTTTTTTGCTTCGATACGAATTCGCTTTTTTTCTTCCTGCAATGACACAATATTTCACCCTCAAATTTTCTATTTCATTTTGGCATCATGACGCTTTTTCACATCTATAATACTTCCGTCCGGATTCTGAATCTTCATACTGTTCAGGGATCCTCGAAGATTTTCTTTGATTGCATCAATATATTCCCTCCGCAGCATTGCCTGCTCCATGGCTTCCTCCGGTGTCAGACCTTCTGTTTTTTGTTTTCTTGCCAGTTCATTGATTCTTTCTATTTTAATATGATCCATTCTCTCCTCCACAGTTTTACAACTACTTTTCTTCCAAAAATTCTCTCAATTCCCTGATACGTTCTTTTGCCATTTCGTATCCTTGAAGGTAAAAGGCATTCAGCTTTTCCTCGTTTTCTTCTGTTCGTCCTACCAAAACCTCTTTCGGACGAAACACAAAAGCGCGTCCTTCCTTCTCTAAACGTTCGATTAAATCCATGGTTTTATTATACACATGATGACGATTATGCAGACAATTTTGTACCTGAGGATATTCCTTATACAGTATTTTTCCCAGTTTATCACTTACTTTTGACAATTTTTTCCGATATCCCATTCCACGTGTTAATATGATCACCGGTTTTTTGTATCCTTCTGTCAATGCTCTGCGCACAGGCACCGGATCTGAGATCCCGCCATCCAAGTATGGAGTACCATCCACCTCCACCATAGGAGATACAAAAGGCAAACTGGAAGATGCTCTTACAATTTTCATAAAACGTTCTTTATCGTTTCTATCATCCAAATAAACCGGCTTCCCTGTTATACAATCGGTAGCCACTAACTCACACCGAATGGAGGATCGAAAATACTCGTCATAATCAAACAAATTAATTTTATTGGGTACTTCATCAAACAACAAATCCATATCTACCAACATTCTTTTTTCCAGCAGATATCGATACCGAATCAAAGGGGTGGGAAAATCTTTTCCCATCATACATTCTTTTGTTCGACCAATTTGTTTTGATACATAATCCACTGCATTACATGCACCGGCAGAGACACCTATCACATATGGAAAAACAATCTGTTCTTCCATAAGAAAATCCAATACACCGGAAGTAAATATCCCTCGATTTCCTCCACCTTCCAAAATTAAGCCTGCTTTTTTCAATGTATTCCCTCTTTTCTTATAAATAAGCATTACCTAGATATCGTTCTACAAGTTTTCCTCAATGTTCAATATAATCCATCAATTGAAATGGTTCCTTTTTATGGGAAAGGAACAAGGTTCCCACATCTTGTCCTTCCATAATTGCTAAAATATTTTCCACCTGTTCTCCACTTCCTATTACAAGATCAGCACCGGAATCTGTTGCCAATCTTGCAGCATCCAGTTTCGCAGCCATTCCTCCTGTCCCCACATTGCTGGCGGAAGTTTCTTTTCCCATATTTAAATATTCTGTTGTAATCTCTTTCACCAAAGGTATAAACTGTGCATCCGGATTTCTGGATGGATCATCTGTATACATTCCGTCTATATCAGACAGGAGGATCAAAAGATCAGCTCCAACTAATGCTGCCACAATGGCTGACAAATGATCATTGTCCCCAAAGGTCCCAACCTTTTCTATTTCGTCTGTAGCTACCGTATCGTTCTCATTTACTACAGGAATGACACCCATTTTTAACAATTCTTCAAATGTATTCTTTGCATTTTTTCTGCTCTGGTCATTTAACACTGTATATTTTGTCATTAAAACCTGCGCTGTTGTCTGATTATACTCAGCAAATAACTTTTGATAGGTCATCATCAATTTTGCCTGACCGATCGCAGCCAACGCCTGCTTTTTTGATGTTGTCGCAGGTTTTCTTGACAATCCCATGGCATTTGCACCCACAGCAATTGCTCCAGATGAAACTAAAATTACATCTTTTTCTTCTCCCCTGAGATCACACAAAACCCGAACCAACGCTTCTACTTTATGCAGATTCAACATACCAGTCCCTTTATGTACCAGAGATGATGAACCAATTTTAATGACAATTCTCTTCTTTTCTTTTAATCGTTCCCGCATAGTCTTCTCTTTTCTCCAATCCGTCCACGTTTCATATACCTACTTCCTCTCTGCATTCCTGCCGGTTTCACCAGACCTTATTACTATTTTCAAATAAAACCTGGTATTGGGAAGTTAGTTTTTATCATACACCATTTCTATCCAATTGGAAACCCTATCTCCTGTCTTTTTCCATGCAATCTGGCGCAAATCTCCCCGCAATCTTTTCAGCAACTCTTATTCCGTCCATCGCAGCAGAAGTAATCCCTCCAGCATAACCGGCGCCTTCCCCGCAAGGATATAATCCATTTACATTGGACTCTCCATTTTCATCTCTCCAAATCCGCACCGGTGATGATGTCCGACTCTCAATTCCGGACAAAACAGCATCCCATCGGGCAAACCCGGCGATCTTATGTTCAAAACTTTCCATCCCTTCTATAAAAGCCTCTGCCAGTTCCTCCGGCAACAATTCTCTCAAGTTTCCAAAAGCATAGCTTCCCTTTATATCTGGAATTACTTCACCAAACATGTGACTTATTTTATTTTCTTTAAAATCTTTATAAAGTTGTACCGGTACCTTCCCATTACAAAGTGAAAATGCCTTTTGCTCCAATCGTCTTTGAAATTCTACCCCTGCCAATGGTCCTTCTCCATCAAAATCATCCGGTGTCACCGTAACAATCATAGCCGCATTGGCATTTCGTCCATCTCTGGCCCGATTGCTCATCCCATTAACTGCCAAACGTCCCTTTTCTGAAGAAGCATTTACTACATACCCTCCCGGGCACATACAAAAAGAATAAACTCCTCTTCCATTGGAAGCTTGTGCCGTCACTTTATAACTTGCGGCTCCCAATTCTTCTTTTTCTTTATCCATCGCTCCGTACTGAGATTCTGTAATCATAGATTGAGGGTGTTCAACCCGCAATCCCACTGCAAAAGCTTTGCTGCTCATTTCTATCCCTCTTTGGTTCAACATAAAAAATGTATCGCGGGCACTGTGACCGATAGCCAACACAACTGCTTTTGTTTTGATCTCTTCTTTTTCATTGATTTTTATTCCTGTAACCACCCCTTTTTTTATCTCGAGGTCTGTTACACAGCTTTCAAAACGCACCTCTCCTCCCCATGCAATAATCTGCTCCCGCATGGATTTCACCACACCACGTAAAATATCGGTTCCGATATGTGGTTTATTTTTGTAAAGGATATCTTCCGGTGCTCCCGATTGAACAAAAATCCTTAATACTTCTTTATTTCTTCCTCCGGCATCTTTTACCAGTGTGTTCAATTTCCCGTCAGAAAATGTTCCCGCACCACCTTCACCAAATTGCACATTGGATGATTCGTTTAAAACACCGCTTTTCCAAAAAGTTTCCACGTCACGAATTCTTTGATCCACATCCCTGCCACGCTCCAAAATCAATGGACGATATCCGTATTTTGCCAAAAAATATCCGCAAAATAATCCGGCAGGACCACTTCCGATAATAACAATTCTCCCGTCTCCACTCTCCCGTCCCGGTTTTATAAATCTATATGCTTCTTTTGTCTCCAGAGATGCCTGACGGCATCTGCTTTTTTCTAAAATCTTCTTTTCATGGGATATTTCCACATCTATGGTATATACATAAAACAATTCCGGTTTTTTTCGGGCATCAATAGATTGTTTTTGTATTTCAAAGGATATAAACGCTTCCGGTTTTACCCTCAGCATTTTTGCCGCTTTCTGTTTCAGCTCTTCCTTCGTATGATTTATTTCCATTTTTATATTATTGATTCTTATCATATTTTGTTTTTTCCTCCTGCATGCTTACCGGCAATTAATCCGGTAGCCCAGGCAAAATGCAGATTATACCCACCACATATACCATCCACATCTATCATCTCACCTGCGAAATAAACACCTGACATCTTTTGGGATTCCATAGTTTTTCCATTAATTTCTTTGGTGTCCACACCTCCCATACAAACCTGGGCCTGTGCAAAAGAATTTGTTCCATAAATTGGCAGCGTAAAATCATCTAATATTTCACAAAAACGATTTTTCTCGACTTTTGAAAAAGAACTCCAATTTCTTTTTCCATCCATTTGTGCTTCTTTTACCAATACAGAAGATAATTTTTTGTTCAGCAATCCCACCATCATATCATCCAAAGATTTATACGGACAATCCTCAAATCTTTTTTCCAGATAGCGATACAAACCATGTCTATTCATATCAGGGAAAAAATCAAGCCGTGCCAAAACCTGTTTTTTTCTCTCCAGTGCTTCCGATACAAAACGACTGACCTGAAATACAGGAATACCTGAAATACCATAATCCGTTAGTTGGATCTCTCCTCTGTCTTTTGCGATACATTCTCCGTCGATCCAAATACTAACAGCTCCATCCACTCTTACACCAGCCCACTGTTTTAAAAAATCTCCTTTTGATCTCAACTGAACCAAGGCCGGCAGCGGTTTGTATATATGATGTCCCATCTTTCTTGCAAGCTCATAGCCACTTCCGTCATTTCCTGTATGATTTCCGGCCAGGGAACCGCAAGCCAGTATCACAGAATCTGCTTCATAATATTTTTTTTCTTTTCCTTCACCACAAACAACTTTCACTTGGATTTTATCTTTTATTTTTCTTATTTCATCTACATGAACATTTGTTTCCACTACGACATTATGATATGAAAGTTCCATACGTAAAACATCTAAAACAGAAGATGCCTGTCCGGAAGCCGGATAAACATATCCGTTTTTATCTACCGTCCGTATTCCCAATTCTTCAAAAAACCGCAAAATTGTTTCTGAAGGAATTTTCCATAATACCTGCTCAACAAATCCCGGATTATTGCTGCGGTAATATTCCGATCCCATATTTTGATTGGTCATATTACATTTTCCGTTACCGGTTACTAAAATCTTTTTACCAACTCTATCATTATGTTCCAAAATCGTCACATGACTACCTTCTCTGGCCGCTGCTATTGCAGCCACCAGTCCGGCAGCGCCTCCTCCGACTACGATAACATGATTATGCATAATCAATCCTCCTGCATGCGAAAAATATATTCCATTTTCATTTCAGATGGTTATAATTCAAATGGGACTGCCGCACTGCAACAATCCCACCATTTTATCTAAGCATTTTATTTCATTAAATGCAGCTTCACTGCGATACGAATCATTTTTCCTCCCATAGGAAGATCCGCCATAGTGTCACGGTTCAGTGCCTTTGTCAGAACCATCATCACAAAATAAACAATTATTCCGACTAAAATAGCCATTACAACACCAATTAAGTTTCCAACTCCACCAGAAATTACCATGGTAATTCCTTTATGAACAAAGAAACATACCGCTCCCATTACCAGAGCACTGATTGCCGGTAAAATATATATAGAAGTGGCTTGCTGCTGATAATTTAAATATTTGCCAATAGAGAACGAATTCATTGTGCACATACTTACTCCAAATGCAATATAAGAAATAATGACACCGTATATTTCCATATTAAATTGCCATACAAAGAAATACATTAATACCAAATGAATTCCCAATGACATCAATGAATGACGAACCGGAACCTTCATTTTGTTGATTCCCTGAAGGATCCCGTTTGTAATGGTGGAAAGAGAAAATACTACAACTGTCAGGGAACCGATCGTCAGATACATAGCAGCGTCACTGGACTCACCTGGGAATAAAAGATCAATAATAGGATTGGCAAGAACCGTCAATCCAACTGCACACGGAATGGCAATCAGCATAGTTACCCGAAGTGCTGTATTTACTTTTCGAATCATCATACTTCTGTTATTTTTTACATATGCCTCTGTTAAAGATGGAACTAAAGAGGAAGACATAGCAGAAGCAAATGCCACCGGAACGTTAATCAAAAGCATATACTTTCCCATATATGCCCCCCAGGTTGTCTGATACACACTGCTTTTTCCTATGGATGCCATATAATGACTAAACAGACTGCTATCCAAAAGATTAATAATGTTATATGCAGTTGTACTGATAATTACCGGAACAGCTGTAACAACAATGAGTTTTGTAATTGCACCTGTAGAATCCACTGTATCTGTTTTATCTCTCTTCATTCGTTTCTTTAAATATTTTCTATACGCCTGAAACAGAAATAAGAAAAACAACAGTGCCACCAAAGCTCCCATCAGGGTTCCCAATGTTCCTCCGGCAGCTCCCCATGCAGGAGCATACATATCTGTCCCTTTTACCAAATCTACTTTTGTACCATAGCCAAATAAAATCCATGCCGCCAAAACACTGGTAATGGCATGTGTAATCTGCTCCAAAATCTGGGAAATTGCGGTGGGAATCATACTTTTCATTCCCTGGAAAAACCCTCTGAATACGCCTAAAAGTGCCATAACAAATATTGCCGGAGACATCACCCGTAATGCAATTGCAGATGCCGGGTTAATAGTCACATGTGTGAAATACCAGTCAGCCCCAAAAAAAGCCAACAGAGTGAATATTGTTCCTGTCACCAGGCCAAATAATAGGGCACTGCGCACAATAGCATGAATATTTCTCCATTGTCCCAGAGACGCTTTAGCCGAAACCAACTTTGAAATAGCCACTGGCAAACTGTAGGATGACAACAGTAACATAATATTATAAAATTCATATGCATTCGAATAACACGTATTTCCTTCATCTCCGATGATGTTTGTCATCGGTACCCGGTAAATCATACCGATAAACCGAACCAATATGGAAGCAACTGCTAATATTCCTCCCTGTACCAGGAAATTATCATTCTCTTTCTTCTGATCTGTATGATTCATATTTTCTCACATTCTCCTGTAACTGGCGATACTACACTTAATCGCATTCTTTCGTTTTCAAACATCTCATTCTTATCTGGTAATTCCTAACTGTTCCAAAATACAAGACTGTTTTTCTTCCATTACTTTGCGCTCATCATCTTCCATATGATCATAACCCATTAAATGAAGCATACTGTGCGCTACCAAAAATCCCAGTTCCCGTTTTTCAGAATGTCCATATGCGTTTGCCTGTTCTATAATTTTGTCAACGGAAAGAATAATATCTCCCAACATTAACTCGCCCGTTTCCGGGTTAAAATAATCCTCTGCCATATCTTCCACATGGCTAAAATCTGCCGGCGTCTCATAATCCACCAGAGGAAAAGAAAGGACATCAGTAGGAGCATCAATATTTCTATACTCTTTATTAATCTGATGTATTCCTTCATTATCTGTAAAGATAACATTTACCTCCACTTCATATGGGCACTTTTCATAATCCAGACATGCTTCTATGACTGTCGTTACAATTTCTTCATAAGGAAGTTCTAATTTTTTTTGTGCTTCATAATCAATCTGAAAGGTCATATTTTTCATTCCTTTCCAAAATACATACGTATACTTTTATTTCATTTTATTATTTTTTTTCACGCCCGGAGCGGACATTTGTTGTCTTTCCCCCCGACTTCTGGCTCGTCTGATCCTGATATTTTTCAAATGCTTTAATAATATCTTTTACCAATTTATGACGTACCACATCACGATTATTTAATTTTACAATTCCGATTTTATCTATGCCGTGAAGAATTCTCGAACATGTATCCAGACCGGAGGCCTTATCCTTCAAATCAACCTGTGTGATGTCACCAGTAACAACAATCTTGGACCCCTCTCCAAGGCGGGTTAATACCATCAGCAACTGCTCCAGGCTGGCATTTTGCGACTCATCCACAATAATCCAGGAATCTCCCAACGTACGCCCTCTCATATATGCCAAAGGTGCAACTTCTATAATTCCCCGTTCCAGACAGCGATTAAATTTTTCCTCTCCCAACATTTCAAACAACGCATCATACAAGGGACGCAGATATGGATCTACTTTACTCTGCAGATCTCCCGGCAAAAATCCAAGATGTTCTCCTGCTTCCACTGCCGGACGTGTCAAGACTATTCTGGAAATTTCCTCATTTTTTAATGCATTGACAGCCATAGCAATAGCCAAATAGGTCTTTCCGGTACCGGCCGGTCCGATACAAATGGTTACAGTATTTTCCCTAATTGTTTTCACATAGTTTTTTTGTCCTATTGTCTTACACTTTACAGGTTTCCCTTTACATGTAAGGGTAATTACATCACGCATCACGGTAACTGCATCCTCTGCGGCTCCATCTTCCACCAGATCCGCAGCCTGATCAATTATATTTTCATTGATTGTCTCTTTATTATTATACATTGTTTTCAATGTAATAACCGTTTCTGCCGCTTTTTCTACATCTGCTTCATTACCGGTAATCTGAATGCCCAACTCCTGTCCAATAACAGTTACATTCATCTTTTTTTCCAGCAATTTTATATTCGTATCAAATGGGCCAAATACAGCCGCCATCTGATCCATATCATCAAATTCTATCGTTCTGTTATGCAAATTACCCATTTTTTTGCCTTTCTAATTGCCATATTTTTCGTCATAAATCCATTTTTCTATTATAACAGATTCTTTATAAATGTAAAGCAAAACCTTGATCCCTTTGTTTTCACTCTTCCTGTACAATCTCCATACCGATTCCGCCTTTTTCTCGAACCGTAATGTTTCCTTCGATTTCACACCTCGTCTCATTTATCTGAATATTCACATCACTTCGAACAATTTTTTTTCCTTCTTCTGTTTTTTCCTTCAAATACTGTGCCCATTTTTCTTCAGCCAGCTTTCTGGCTTCCTCTTCACTATATTCTTTTTCCACCGGTTCGTATACTTTTACCGTACTTACTCCATAATAAAACGGCAAATAGAAATTAGAAAACAAATGCATCTGATTTTTTTCCGTATATATCTCCATATTTTCTTTTTTATTAATAGGCATAATTTGAAAACGCCAGTCAAATATTTGGACAAAATAATTGGATCTTGCGTCAATATAGTTTCTCTCTTCATGAAGGAGAGGAAAATCAGTTTGATAAGCTTCGCTCCATTCGATTACAATGTCCGCATCAGCTTTTACAAAATGTGTTTTCTCCACTTCTCCAGCATCATTTTTCAATTCTACCTTCCCCGTCACTAACGTCTCTCCTTTTTTCACCTGATCTCCCGCATGTACCTGAGGTGTTCCCTGTCTTGTAATTATAGAGACGATTGTTCCATCCCGATCTGCTACCAGATCCTGAGGAGATTCTTTCTCATCTTCTTCCGTCAGCATCGCTGAATTTTCTTTCACTTTCACTACAAGACGTGTGCCTTTAATCATAGCAGATACCCAGTTAATATCTGAATAGGTATTTCTGATTTTCTTTTCCAACTCTTCACATTGAATATCGGTCAATTTCATTCCATGAACGTATCCATTTTGATTTAAAAACTGAAGCAAAACATCATCCGTATAATGTATATTTCCTTCAAATTGAATATCCCATAGAAACAGTGACAATATGTAAATACTAATAAGTGAAATACCAGCACTAATGTAAGCTGCTTTTCTTTTTTTGTTTTTCTCAACAAAAAACGGGACTCCCCTTTTCTGAACAATTCGAATTTTAACGCCCGATTTTTTAATCAATGATTTTAATTCAAAAAAATCCTTTAAAAAGACAGAACATATTATTGTATTTTCATCCCACTGCAAATTCCAAATATTTCGTTTATGATAACGGCATAAATTTAAAAACCGCTCTGGCGAATCTCCTTCAACCCGAATTTGCACATACCCTCTCCAAAATCGAATCAGCGTTTCTATCATCACTGTTCACCTACCATCTTCCATGTTTAATATGCATTCCCACCTGCTTTCTTTTGTATTTATTCAAACTGGATACTTGAAATTCTTCCGATCACTTTCAACTCTTCCGAATTGTAGTATGCAATACAAAGATTTCTTCCCTGTATGCGTATTCTTCCCATTTTCGTCTGTAAGCACAGACAACATTCAGTATATGTTACAATGGAGCGAAAATTCTCCACATATAACTCGTTTTTTCCTATTGCTGTTACAATGGCAGCCCCCAATGCCAAATCTTTAGGAAGACCTAACTGTTCTACTATTTGTCCCGTTCCTCTATTTTCTTTTTTCATGTCATCTTATCCTCTGCCGTCAGCAATTTATTCTTTTCTATCTTATGTAAACAGCAACTTGACTATTCCAAAAGTAATTGTTGCAAGTAATTTCTTAAATCTTCTCAGACAACGATGGGAAACACGCTTTGCGGGTTTCTCACGTTCGCGGACAGTCGCCGTATGCGTATACAGGCATCCGCATACGGCTTGTTGTCTGCGCATAAATAAAAAGCAGATATCGATAAATTCTTCGATATCTGCTTCTAAATCTCATGATCCATTGGACTATACCTCTTTTGTTTTTTTCTTTTTCTACTCTTTTCTCCCCTAACCTGCCAGATTATATCCGGTATATCTTACGTTTTCGGTGGTCCGTACCTCCTATTCATAAATTTGAATCTTTACAGAATTCATAAACTGTCCATTTTATTCATTATCTTTCTGGTGGCTTGTACCTCCTGTTACATATTTTCCGTCCCGTATATTCAGAAAACTCATCTTTCGTTTTTATGTAATATCTTCTGAATAATTTTTACTTTTTCAAGGGACTCACCTCTTTTTCTTCTTTGATTATGGCTTTATTATAATCTCTCTTTTCTTTTTTGTCAATCCTTTTTTTGTTATTTTTCAAATATACTTTCTTTTTTTCTGACAATATTGTTTTTGATACTATTGTTGTTGTTTTATTACTATTGTCTCTTTTTTTACTGTATCTTTCCAAACAATCATCCAATTACAGTATTCAAATATTTTAACAGTACCGGATTACAATACACTTCTAAAATCATACCGATCCCAAAAAGAATAACAGAAACCACAATTCTTTGTATTTTTCGAGTTTCCATCATACTATGGGAATAACAAATTGTATAAGCAATCATCAACACCGCAGCTATATACAGCACATAATGCGGCATGAGAGAAAGAAAAAAGAACAAAAACCCCATCATACCATTGAAAGCAGTAGTAATTACCACTGCTCCAGCAATACAGAATCCATAATACAAAGAAAATGCACAAAGACATGGATAGGCAAATGTTGTAAATGAAAATAGGATCAATAACCCCATACTCCAAAAACGTTGTCTTGCAATATAAATAAAATAATCCCAAGTATTAAGTGGTATTTCCAACGGATTTTCTTGAAAGTACAATCGATAAATTTCCATCTTATCGGCTAAATCATCTTTCATCCATAAAGTAACAGCAGTCCCCAATCCGACACCCACAATATATACCATTGCCAAAAGATACATTTTCTGTCTCGGTTGTGCCACCTTTATTTCCTCCGTTCTCCTTTTCTCGTCCTACTATATGTATTTCGAAGCAAAAAAAGAACCGTTACTTTCTTTCACCATTTCCTATAATTGAAATTTTGCCTTGTATGCCATAATCGCCGCTACCGTCTTTGCATCCTGTAGTTTTCCTTCATAAATCATCTGACATAATTCATCTAAAGTATATTCTTCCACATCCACATACTCATCTTCATCCAGATTTTGCTTAGACGGAATTAAATCCCGTGCTACATACACATCAATCAATTCATTACAATATGCAATGGCCGTACGCAGTGTAATAAGTAATTCCAGGTTTTCTGATCGATATCCTGTCTCCTCCTCCAACTCCCGTGATGCACAGAGCAATGTCGGTTCATCCGGATAATTTCTGGCTCCAGCCGGTATTTCCAATGTTTCTCTATCCAATGCATTTCGATACTGCCGTACCATAATCAATTTTCCGTCTGCTTTTACAGGTACTACCGCTGCCGCTCCTTTATGTCCGATAAAATCCCATGTAACAACTTTACCATTGGGTGTCAATATCTTATCTTCATAAAAATCTAAAATTGTTCCCTGATACACCAAATCCCTTCCAATTCTTTTTACATGTTCCATAATAAAAACCTCCTTTTATTTTCTTCTTTTTTTTATTATCTCTTTCATAAAGTAAAAGTAGCTACTCAAAGCCAATTTGCAAAAGCGCCTCTATAAGACTAATCTTTTGTGAATGTATGACTTCTCGCCATATAGATTTATAAAAAAAACTTGATCAATCAAGCTTGAATCGTCTATTTTTATAAATCTGCATGGCTCTGAATCGTTACAAATAAAAAAAGGGCACTGCAAAACCCTACGGATCAGTAAGATTCTGCAATATCCCCTTTCTTTTTGAATCTATTATTTCGCATAATCGGTCACTCTGGATTCTCTGATTACATTCACCTTAATCTGTCCAGGATATTCCAACTCTGATTCAATCTGTTTTGAAATATTTCTAGCCATGAGCACCATTTCTGCGTCAGAAACCTGCTCTGGTATTACCATAATCCGAACTTCTCTACCCGCCTGGATAGCAAAAGACTTATCCACACCTTTATATGAATTCGTAATATCTTCCAACTGTTTCAAACGGTTGGTATACGTTTCCAGTGTTTCTCTTCGTGCACCTGGTCTAGCTGCTGAAATTGTATCAGCTGCTTGAACAACACAGGCAATTAATGATGTCGGTTCCACGTCTCCGTGGTGTGATTCTACTGCATTGATGACAACTGCGGATTCTTTATATTTGCGGCACAGATCAGCACCGATCTGAATATGTGAACCCTCCATTTCATGATCGACGGATTTTCCAATATCATGTAAAAGACCTGCACGCTTTGCTAAACGGATATCCAATCCCATTTCTCCCGCCAGAAGACCTGATAAATGAGCAACTTCAATGGAATGTTTCAGTGCATTCTGTCCATAACTGGAACGGAACTTCATTCGTCCCAATAATTTTACAAGTTCAGGATGAATACCATGAACTCCCACTTCCAGCAATGCTGATTCTCCTTCTTCACGAATCATAACTTCTACTTCGCGTTTTGCCTTCTCTACCATTTCTTCGATTCTTGCCGGGTGAATACGCCCATCAATAATTAATTTTTCCAATGCTATCCTTGCAATCTCACGGCGCATTGGATCAAATCCTGAAAGGATAACCGCTTCTGGTGTATCATCAATGATCAGATCAACTCCTGTCAGAGTTTCTAATGTACGAATATTACGTCCTTCTCGGCCAATGATTCTTCCTTTCATTTCATCATTTGGCAACTGAACAACCGATATGGTTGTCTCTGCCACATGGTCTGCTGCACATTTCTGAATTGCAGTTACCACATATTCTTTTGCTTTTTTGGAAGCCTCTTCTTTTGCTTTTGCTTCCATTTCCTTAATCATCTTTGCAGTGTCATGTTTGACATCATCTTCTACTGTCTTTAATAAGTACTCTTTTGCTTGTTCGGAGGTAAAACCAGAAATTTTTTCCAGTTCCTGCTCGATTTTTGCTGTTTCTTCTTCTACCAGAAGGATCTTCTTATTCAGATTCTCCTCTTTGGTATTTAAGCCCGCTTCCCGCTTTTCCAGTGCATCTGTCTTTCTATCCAGCGCTTCTTCTTTATTCAAAGCACGTTTTTCCATTCTTGACAGCTCATTTCTGCGTTCCCGGATCTCTCGTTCCAATTCATTCTTTGTCTTTAAAGATTCTTCCTTGGCTTCCAAGAGAGCTTCCCGCTTCTTTGTCTCTGCTACTTTTAAAGCTTCGTCTATTATTTCTCTTGACTTTTCTTCTGCTGTACCAACCTTATCAGCATATACCTTTTTCTGATATGAGGTAGCCAAAAGCCAAGTAATCACTGCCACGATAATAGCTGTGACGACAACCGCAATAATCACTTCCACAGGAGCACCTCCTTATTTAATTTTCATTGTACAAACACAACACTTAAATTTTATACTGTTTTATAATTTATGTCAAGTAGACAATCCCTTTTTATAATAAATGTCCAAAAAGCATCGGTACCCTTTAGGTACATTTTTACTACTTTTCATTTATTGCTTATTCTTCTGACATTTCATCTTCCAGAAACTGTTCGTATCGATAAACGCTGCTTTTTATCGTTTCATATGAATATCCCTGTCCTGCCAGATACTGCATCATGCGTCTTTGCTGTTTTGGATCGTTCCAATCTTTCCCTGCCATTTTCTTTTTTAGCAGCTCGTATGCTGTTTTTTCATCGTCCAGCTCAACATTCCCCATGCATTGAAGAATTAATTCCCGATCTGCTCCTCTCTGCATCAGATCCATTTCCATTTTTTTTCTGCTTTTTTTTCCTTTCGACACTTCCAGATAATTTGCAACATATCGCTCATCATTAATATAGTGATACGATGCTGCATATGCAATAGCCCCTTCAACGGCAAAAGGAGGGAACCCTCCCTCCTTCAGCCTCTGGCGTAGCTGTTTTTCTGTTTTATCGGATTGTTTCAGAATATTTAAGCATTGTTTTTTTGCCATATGAAGAATTTCTTCATCATCCAATCCTGAAAAATCTCTTTTTCTCATCAGCTATCCTCTTTTCTCTCATAGTTACACTTCAGGAGAATATCCTGGTTCCGTTTCCTGTTCTTCTGGTTCCCCATCTCCATTTCCGATGTTCAAAGATGCACGAACTTTTGCTTCCACTTCATCCATCAAATCCGGATGCTCTGCTAAAAATAATTTTGCATTTTCTCTTCCCTGGCCAATTTTGCTGTCATTGTATGCAAACCAAGCACCACTCTTCTGAATAATATTCTGTTTTACTGCCAGATCCAGCACATCACCGGTTCGTGAAATTCCTTTTCCAAACATAATATCAAATTCTGCCTCTTTAAATGGAGGCGCCACTTTATTCTTTACTACTTTCACACGCACGCGGTTTCCAATCATTTCTCCGCCTTGCTTGAGAGTCTCAATTCTTCGAACATCCAAACGAATGGAGGCATAAAACTTCAGCGCCCGTCCTCCAGTGGTCGTTTCCGGATTTCCAAACATTACTCCCACTTTTTCACGCAGCTGGTTGATAAAGATTACAATACAATTGGAACGGCTGATTGCAGCTGTCAATTTTCTAAGTGCCTGTGACATCAAACGCGCCTGAAGTCCTACATGAGAATCTCCCATATCACCATCAATCTCTGCTTTGGGAACCAACGCTGCTACAGAATCCACGATTACAATATCCACAGCACCGGAACGCACCATCGTCTCGGTGATTTCCAAAGCTTGTTCTCCGTTATCCGGCTGAGAAATATAAAGGTTTTCTATATCCACTCCGATATTTTTTGCATAAACAGGATCCAACGCATGCTCCGCATCAATAAATCCGGCAATCCCGCCTCTCTTTTGCACTTCAGCAACCATATGTAATGCTACTGTCGTCTTACCACTGGATTCGGGTCCGTATACCTCAATTATACGTCCCTTTGGTAC
Source organism: Lachnospiraceae bacterium (assembly GCA_026169045.1). Classification (GTDB taxonomy): domain Bacteria; phylum Bacillota; class Clostridia; order Lachnospirales; family Lachnospiraceae; genus Fimimorpha. Next base: position 26,005 of record JAPFDH010000035.1, read on the forward strand.
TCCTCCCAATCCCAACGCAATATCCAGACTTAAACATCCTGTCGGAACTGCCTCCAAATTCATATTTGCGGAACTGTCTCCAAGCTTCATAACCGCACCTTTTCCATATGCCTTTTCAATATTAACAAGCGCCGATTCCAGCGCCTTCATTTTTTCTTCTCTTTCCATAATTTCTCCTTTACAGCAAACAAGTGTTCGTCTTTTTCTTTTTCTATAGTATCGTACCAGTCTTAAAAAGTCAATCGTTTTTCTAAATATTTTCTTTTGTATTTCGGGAAACTAAAAAGGAATTCTACTATTCATGATTATAAGCAAACAGGTGATTCTTGATCTGATCTCAGAATTGTCTCAATACAAAATTAACTTATCATACTTTCCTATCGTTGTAAAGAGAAGAAAAGAAAAGGGATAACGTTTGCACATTTTCACCCTATTCAGAAACATGCAAAACATTATCCTTTTTCCTTTAATATTATTTATATTTTTCCAGTCCCGGATAATCCAATGTAGCAAAATAATCTGCCGGAGTTTCCGCACGTCTAATCAGCTTCACGGTATTGTCTTCTTTTAAAAGCAGTTCCGCACTTCTTAATTTTCCGTTATAATTATACCCCATAGAAAATCCGTGCGCACCGGTATCGTGAATCGCTACATAATCTCCAATTTCAATTTCAGGGAGCATACGGTCAATGGCAAACTTATCATTATTTTCACACAATCCTCCTGTGACATCATATTTATGATCACATGGATTATTTTCTTTACCAAGTACCGTAATGTGATGATAAGAACCATACATAGCCGGCCGCATCAGATTGGCTGCACACGCATCCAGTCCCACATAATCTTTATAAATGTGTTTCATATGCAGAACTTTTGCAATCAAATGTCCATACGGTGCCAGCATAAAACGTCCCAATTCGGTAAAAATAGCCACATCATCCATACCCGCTGAAGTCAGCACTTCTTCATATACTTTTCTAACTTCTTCACCGATTGCCAAAATATCATTTGGTTCCTGATCCGGTCTGTAATTCACTCCAACACCGCCGGATAAGTTGATGAAAGCAATATGCACACCCACTTCTTTCGACAATTCAACTGCCAATTCAAATAGAATTCTTGCCAGTTTTGGATAATAGCCAAGAGCCACTGTATTGCTCGCTAAAAATGCATGAATTCCAAAATGTTTTACTCCATGTGCTTTCATTTTTGTAAATGCTTCTTTCATCTGTTCTTTCGTCATACCATATTTTGCATCTTTTGGAGTATCCATAATTTCATTTTGAAGTGTAAAATCCCCACCCGGATTATAGCGGCAGCACATGGTTTCCTGAAAAGGAGCAATATTGGCATAATAATCCACATGACTCAAATCATCAAAATTTATGATTGCTCCAAGTTCAGCAGCTTTTTTAAAATCCATCTCCGGAGTCACATTGGAAGAAAACATGATATCATGTCCCTTTAATCCCACTGCATCTGCCATTAAAAGTTCTGTATAAGAAGAGCAATCTGCTCCAATTCCCTCTTTTTTTAAAAGTTCCATCAAATATGGATTTGGCGTTGCCTTTACAGCAAAATATTCACGAAATCCTTTATTCCAGGAAAATGCTTTTTTTAATTTTCTTGCATTTTCTACAATCCCCTTTTCATCATAAATGTGAAACGGTGTCGGATATGTTTTTACAATTTCCTGAATCTGTTCCAACGTCACAAACGGTTTCTTTTCCATCACATTTCCTCCTATGTCTGTCAATTAATGCTTTTTCCTTTGTCATCCAATTCTTCAATGTTTAATTTTTTGTGGGCGGCTGACTATTTCCCTGAAACGTCACATGTTTATGGGTATATAAATGATCTTGACAATATTCATAATGCCCTTCACATTTTGAACAATATCGAAATTCCAGATCATCACCGTCCAACTCAGTGCGTCCGCAAACAGCACACTTATGTTTCGGACCATTGGTCGGTTTTGCATTTTTCTCAAACGCATATTTCCGTTTAATCTGTGTTGGTGATATTCTTCTATAATTCCTTGTGGCAGCAAAAAATACCAAAAAGTTTATCAGTGACATAATAATCATGACTTTTGTACTCCATCCATATGAAGTTGTCCAACTGGATGCAAGAAACTCATAGATATAATATGCCCCACTGATAAGAGCCATCCACTTCGCTTTGATAGGAATAATAAAATACAAATAAAACTGCATATTGGGAAACAACGCAGCAAATGCAAAAAACATAGAAGCATTTAAATAGGATGTGCTTAACGATGTCATATCCTGCCCTGTTATAAAATAAACGACTGCTGCTCCGATTACCTGTCCCAAAAGTCCGGAAATAATGTATAAATTTTGACGAAAAGCTCCCCATGCCCGTTCCAGAGACATACCAATCATATAATACACCAGACAGAACAAAAGAAGACTTAATGGATTAAACGATGTAGGTACAAAAATATATGTGATGATTCTCCATATCTGCCCATGTAAAATTTTCTGCATACTAAATGTTAAATAGGACAAAAACACAGGATTTACAAGCATCAACACATAACCGGCTACATTTGCAATGATAATATACAGCATCAGATTTGGTATGGCGTACCGTCCGTATTTTCGTTCCAACCTATTAATTAAATTGCTCATACATACAATCCTTTCTACTTAGAACATATTTTTCCGTTTAAATATTATAGCAACAATTCCTGATATTAATGCGGCAATTCCGATTACTATCCAAAAACCATTTACTGAATCTGCAAACGGCATTCCCTCCACTCTCAGATTCATTCCATAAAAGCTAGCAATCATAGTCGGAATAGACATAATAATTGTAATAGACGCCAAAAATTTCATAGAAATATTTAGATTATTGGAAATAACCGATGAAAACGTGTTCATTGTACCACTCAAAATTCCCGTATAAACATTTGCCATCTCAATTGCCTGTTTATTTTCTACAATAACATCTTCCAAAAGTTCCGTATCTTCCGGATACTTTTTTATTTTTTCATTTCTCATTAATCGTTCCATCACCAATTCATTGGAACGCAAAGAAGTCGTGAAATACACCAGAGACTTTTCGAGTTCACGAAGTTCCAAAAGTTCTTTATTTTTTGTAAATTTCTTTAGATTTCGTTCTATCTCCTCACTTTTTTTATCAATATTTCTCAGATACTGCAGATATAGAGAAGCATTTCGATACAAAATCTGCAGGATAAACCGCGTTTTCATATGCGTGTGAAAACCTCGCACACGCCCTTTGACAAATGCGCTTAGTACAGGAGTCTCTTCCAAACAGATCGTGAAAATCACATCATCTGTCATAATAATACCAAGAGGAATCGTTTCGTACCAGTCTTTATCATTTCTCTCCTCAATAATAGGAATATCCACAACAATCAGGGTATAATTATCCTCCGTCTCTATACGAGAACGTTCTTCTTCATCCAATGATGCCCTAACATCACTGATATCAATGTGAAACTGTTGCGCAATCTGTGTAATCTCTGCATTGGTCGGGTCCGTCAAAGCTACCCAGCAGTTCTTAACTATGGAATCACATTCCTTCACTATTCCATTCTCCGTAAGATATATTTTCTGCACAAGCAACTCCTCCTTCCTGCATTAATAAGATCCGAACGTTTCGGTTCCCTTTTGCCCAGTTCTTGTATCTTTTTCCTACAGACATACAATCACGTACATTATAATTTTATCGGGTCTGTTTGTCAAACTAATTTCCTATTGGTTCTTTGATTTTTACAAAATCTTAACAATGTTTCAATTTTATTCCTACTTATTTCATATATTTGGATGATTGCAATTTGACATCAAAAGACCTATAATATTATGGGTTTCTTTTGTTCACAAAAGGGCCACTAAAACAAAGGAGGTAACATCATTGGCAACAAACAGCAAAATTAACAAACCACATCACACCCTTGGAATCGACATTGGTTCCACAACTGTCAAAATTGCCATTCTCGATGATAACAACCAAATTTTATTTGCCGACTATGAACGTCATTATGCTAATATACAAGAAACTTTGGCCGGACTGTTAAAAAAAGCGTTGGATATGCTGGGACCTATGACACTTTCCCCTTCCATTACCGGCTCAGGCGGACTGACACTTTCAAAACACTTACAAATTCCGTTTACACAAGAGGTTGTTGCAGTTGCCACCAGTTTAAAAGATTATGCACCGCATACGGATGTAGCCATTGAACTGGGTGGAGAAGACGCGAAAATCATTTATTTTACCAACGGAATTGATCAGCGTATGAATGGAATTTGCGCAGGTGGAACCGGATCTTTTATCGACCAAATGGCTTCTCTTTTACAGACAGATGCCGCAGGTCTGAATGAATATGCAAAGAACTACAAAGCAATCTATCCCATTGCTGCCCGTTGCGGGGTTTTTGCAAAAACAGATATCCAACCGCTAATCAATGAAGGAGCTACGAAAGAGGATCTTTCTGCTTCTATTTTTCAGGCAGTAGTAAATCAGACCATTTCTGGATTAGCTTGTGGAAAACCAATTCGAGGAAATGTGGCATTTTTAGGTGGTCCGCTCCATTTTCTTTCTGAATTGCGTGCAGCATTTATCCGTACTCTCGGTCTGGAAGGAGATGCCATTATTGCACCTGAACACTCCCATCTTTTTGCGGCAATTGGAGCAGCCATGAACAGTAAGGAAGATGTCGTTGTTGATATCGAAGAACTTTCTGACCGTCTCACAAAAGGCATCGAAATGGATTTTGAAATTAAGCGTATGCAGCCTTTATTTCAAAATGAAGCCGAATATGCTGAATTTACGAAGCGTCACAGTTTACATACCGTAAAAAAGGGAGATTTATCCACCTATCACGGAAATTGTTATTTAGGCGTTGATGCCGGTTCTACTACGACAAAAGTTGCTCTCGTCGGTGAAGATGGTACACTGCTTTATTCTTTCTATAGCAGCAATAATGGTAGTCCGCTTTCCACTACCGTCCGTGCCATGAGACAAATTCATGAACAACTGCCTAAAGATGCCCACATTGCTTACTCTTGTTCTACAGGCTATGGAGAAGCATTGCTAAAAGCTGCTTTAATGTTGGATGAAGGAGAAGTGGAAACAGTTGCTCATTATTATGCCGCTGCATTTTTCCAACCGGACGTCGATTGTATTTTGGATATTGGCGGTCAGGACATGAAATGTATTAAAATCAAAAACAACACAGTTGATAGTGTACAGTTAAATGAAGCCTGCTCATCCGGATGCGGTTCTTTCATTGAGACTTTTGCAAAATCCCTAAATTATTCCGTTGCTGATTTTGCAAAAGCGGCTCTCTATGCGGAAAATCCCGTCGATCTTGGCACACGTTGTACGGTATTTATGAATTCCAACGTAAAGCAAGCCCAAAAGGAAGGAGCACAGGTATCCGATATTTCCGCTGGTTTGGCATATTCCGTTATTAAAAATGCTCTTTATAAAGTTATCAAAATCACCGATGCCAAAGACCTGGGAAATCATGTTGTTGTACAAGGCGGAACTTTCTATAACGATGCTGTTCTGAGAAGTTTTGAACGAATAGCCGGATGCGAAGCCGTTCGGCCTGATATTGCCGGAATCATGGGGGCTTTTGGTGCTGCTCTCGTTGCCCGTGAACGGTTTGAACCGGGAAAACAGACAACAATGCTCTCTATTGATGATATTTTGGCGTTGAAATATACAACCAAAATGACTCGTTGCCAGGGATGTCTGAACCATTGTCTGTTAACCATAAACCGATTCAGTAACGGCCGTCAATTTATAACCGGTAACCGTTGTGAAAAAGGTCTCGGAAAAGAAAAGAACAAGGAAAATATTCCTAATTTATTTGATTATAAATACCATCGCACCTTTGACTATGAACCATTGCCAAAGGATAAAGCCCCCCGTGGTGTTATAGGTATTCCCCGCGTATTAAATCTTTATGAAAATTACCCCTTCTGGGCTGTTTTCTTTAAAAAGCTCGGTTTTTCTGTTGTTCTTTCTCCCCAGTCTACCCGGAAAATTTATGAACTGGGCATTGAATCGATCCCCAGCGAATCGGAATGTTATCCGGCTAAGATTGCACATGGGCATGTTTCTTGGTTGGTTCGCCAAGGGATAAAAACCATATTCTATCCTTGTATTCCATACGAGCGGGTCGAATCGGAAACAGCACAAAACCACTATAATTGTCCTATTGTCACTTCCTATGCCGAGAATATCAAAAACAATGTGGAAGAACTGAAAACCGAACAAGTTCGTTTTCTAAACCCATTTATGGCATTTACCAACGAACAAATTTTAACAAAACGACTCGTTGAGGTATTCCAACAGGAATTTCATATTCCAAAAGATGAGATAATATCTGCTGCATCTGCTGCGTGGCGAGAACTGGATCAGGTTCGTGAAGACATTCGTCATAAAGGGGAAGAAACCCTTAAATATATGAAAGAGACCGGTCGCCGTGGTATTGTACTGGCCGGACGTCCTTATCATATTGATCCTGAAATCAACCATGGTATTCCAGAATTAATTACCTCTTATGGCATTGCTGTTCTTACAGAAGACTCGGTTGCCCACCTTGGAAAACTTGACGGGCATTTGATCGTTATGGATCAATGGATGTATCATTCACGTCTTTATGCTGCTGCTCAATTCGTCCGCACACAAGATAATTTGGATCTGATTCAGCTAAATTCATTTGGTTGTGGCCTTGACGCAGTAACTACAGATGGAGTCAGTGATATCTTAACTGGTTCAGGAAAAATTTATACCGTATTAAAAATTGATGAAGTTAACAATCTGGGGGCTGCACGTATCCGCATTCGTTCTCTGATTTCAGCACTTCGCGTTCGCGAAAAGAAACATATCGAACGGAAAGTAGTTTCTTCTGCTTATCATCGTGTGGAATTTACAAAAGAAATGAAAGAAACTTACACCATTCTCTGCCCTCAAATGACACCAATACATTTTGATCTCATTCAACATGCAATCAGTTCTTCCGGCTATCGTGTTGTCGTTTTACCGGAAAGTAAAGATGCCATTGATACAGGATTAAAATATGTCAACAATGATGCCTGCTATCCGTCTTTAATTGTAGTTGGTCAGATTATGAATGCTCTCCTTTCCGGAAAGTATGACTTAAACCATGTCGCCATATTTATGAGCCAAACCGGCGGTGGCTGCCGTGCATCCAATTATATCGGATTCATCCGCCGTGCTCTGGAAAAAGCAGGTATGGGACATATTCCTGTAATTTCCGTAAACTTAAGCGGATTAGAAAGTAATCCCGGTTTTAAATTCACAGTTCCGATGTTGGTAAAGGCCATGCAGGCAGTTGTCTATGGGGATGTATTCATGCGGGTTGTCTATCGTACTCGTCCATACGAAAAGACTCCGGGATCTGCCAATGCTCTTCATGAAAAATGGAAAAAAATCTGTATCCGTTCCTTAGACCGAAAAGGATTCAGTATGCGGGAATTTAACCGAAATCTGCGCGGTATTATCCATGATTTTGATAACCTTCCTCTTTTGGACATAAAGAAACCACGTGTCGGCATTGTAGGAGAAATTCTTGTTAAATTCCTTCCAACAGCAAACAATCAGATTGTAGACCTTTTGGAACGAGAAGGCGCAGAAGCAGTTATGCCTGATCTATTGGATTTTCTTCTCTACTGCTTTTATAATTCCAACTTCAAAGCAGAAAAACTGGGAATGAATACATGGACTGCCCGCTTCTGTAATATGGGAATCTCCCTTTTGGAATATATGAGAAAAGTGGCGAAAAAGGAATTTGAAAAGAGCCGTCATTTTGATCCCCCCAGCACCATTGATCGCTTGGCAAAAATGGCTGATCCGTTTGTATCTCTGGGCAACCAAACAGGTGAGGGTTGGTTTTTAACCGGAGAAATGCTGGAATTAATCCACAGTGGTGTCAATAATATTGTCTGCACACAACCATTTGGCTGTCTGCCAAACCATATTGTTGGAAAAGGAGTAATCAAAGAACTTCGGCACCAATATCCAAATTCCAATATTATCGCTGTTGACTACGATCCAGGTGCTTCAGAAGTAAATCAGCTTAACCGTATCAAATTAATGCTGGCTACTGCTCAAAAAAATCTGGAAGCTGAGAATACACCGACCTAATAATAATTTAAAATATACGATCAGAATAATATAAAATAGCCGCCAAAATGTTACATAACAGAAAACATTTTGGCGGCTTTTTACAATTCAATTAAACGGATTTTATATCCCATCGTTTCTTTACAGCAAAATAACAAATTAGATGAACGGACCAAGTCAAAAACCATGATACCGGATAAGATAAATACAAGACAAACAAAGTCGGTGTCCATGCAAAGATTGTAAAAATCCAAATAATACGAAGTGCACATGACCCCATCAATGATACCACCATAGGCATAACAGAGTATCCCAATCCTCTCAACACTCCTACCATCGTATCCATTAATCCACAGAAGAAATATGTTGTACATATAATCTGCATTCTCTGAAGTCCGAAAGAAACCACCTGCGGATCACTGGAATAAATATGAAGCAGCTGTGTTCCCAGGAAATAAGCACCATATCCCATTACCAATCCTACAATAACGACAAGAACCTGACACAAAAATGCCACCCTTTTTATTCGGTCGGTTTTACCACCACCCAAATTCTGACTGGTAAAACTGAGAGCCGTCTGATGAAAAGAATTCATCGCATTGTAGATAAATCCCTCGATATTGCTTGCCGCAGTATTTCCAGCCATGGTAAGCGAACCAAATGAATTAATGGAAGATTGAATCAAAACATTGGATATCGAAAAAATGGCTCCCTGCATACCTGCCGGTACTCCAATTCGAATCATGCGCATCAGCTTATCTTTATGTATCCGCAATTGTTTTATGTGCACATGAAGACATCCTTCACTTTTTATCAAACACCGCAATACCAACAATGCGGACACGATCTGTGATATTACCGTTGCAGTGGCGACCCCTGCAACGCCCATATTCAGTACAATAACAAAAAATAAATTCAATACGACATTGACAACACCTGCCAAAAGTAAAAAATACAAGGGTCTTCTTGTATCCCCCACTGCACGTAAAATCGCACTTCCAAAATTATAAAGCATCATAACAGGCATACCTATAAAATAAATTCGCATATATAACGTCGCCTGTTCCAATACATCATCCGGAGTTCCCATCCAGGTTAACATCAATTTCGATAATGAAACTCCCAATATAATCAATGCTACGCCACATATCAAACTTGTCAATATAGCTGTGTGAATCGTTTCGCTTACTTCTTTTTCCTTTTTTGCACCATAATATTGCGCTACCAATACATTGGTTCCAATGGACAATCCTATAAAAACATTGATAAGAAGGTTAATCAGGGATCCTGTAGACCCCACTGCTGCCAGTGCCTCATTTCCGGCAAATCTTCCCACAACTACAATATCCGCTGCATTAAATAAAAGCTGCAAAATTCCAGACAACATAAGTGGTACGGCGAACAGGATAATTTTTCCCAGAAGCGGACCATTACACATATCAATTTCATATGATTTTGCACCTTTTCTTTGACCAGCAGAATTCGATTCTCCTGCTTTTCTGATGTTCACTTTTTCTTCCTCCTTTTTCAATTTACGTTTTCCAGTTTTCTGGAGGCATTATCTTGATTGATACGCATAAAAAACCTATTATGATTATTCTATTCCTATAACCGATCTATTACAAGACTTGAATCCTTAGAGAAAATCTGTTATAATAACAACTATTTTTTATAATTATATTTAATACAATACAAAAAAGTTTTCATTTTTTATGAATTCGCTTGAAAAAACATGGTCTTCTCTTTATACTATAATAAGCTTTTATATGAAATCATTTCAAAATCTAAACAAAAAGGAGGATATGTATTTGAATAAAGGACGTTTATCCGGTCTTCTCCCCATTGGCGTTTTTCTTATCGTATTTATTGGAGCCGGAATATTATTTCAAGATTTTTATGCTATGCCTGCTATTGTGGGCTTTCTGATCGCCCTTGTGGTTGCTTTTTTACAAAATAGAACCATTCCTTTTCAGGAAAAACTTCATATTGTAACCAGTCATATGGGTGATGAAAATGTCATGATTATGTGTCTGATTTTTATTTTAGCAGGTGCTTTTTCAGGCTCTGTGCAAGCTGCCGGTGGAGTAGACAGTACCGTCAATTTTGGTCTTTCTATTCTTCCCCCTTCCATTGCGGTCACCGGTCTTTTTGTTATTGGATGTTTCATTTCTACAGCAATGGGAACTTCTGTCGGAACAATTGCTGCACTTGCACCTATTGCTGTGGGAATCAGCCAGAAAACGGGCATTACCGGTGCCCTCTGTATTGGTGCCGTCGTCTGTGGCGCTATGTTCGGAGACAATCTCTCCATGATATCCGACACTACCATCGCAGCCACCCGCACCCAGGGCTGTGAAATGAAAGATAAATTCCGCGAAAACATTAAAATTATTTTACCTGCGGCAATCATCACGATTATCCTTTTTCTTATAGTCGCAGGAAATTCAGAATATCACCTGGAAGATGATCTTTCCTATAATGTTTTTAAAATCCTTCCTTATTTGGTTGTTCTTATCGGTGCATTAGCAGGAATGAATGTTTTTCTCGTTCTTGTTTCCGGTACGGTTCTTTCGATTATTGTAGGTGTTGCCACTGGTTCTATTTTGCCCAGTCAGATTTTTACGGTTATTGCCAAAGGGCCCGATGGCAGCGGTGGCATCATGAATATGTATGATATTACTGTTATATCCATTATTGTGGCGGGAATTATTGGCCTTGTAAAAAACAATGGTGGAATTGACTTTATTTTATATCATATAAAGAAACGGGTGAAAACTCCAAAAGGTGCACAGCTGGGAATCGCAGCACTGAGTTCTCTTGTCGATATCTCCACTGCCAATAATACCATTGCTATTGTCATGGCCGGTCCTATTGCCAAAGATATCTCTGATGAGTATCATGTTCCCCCGAAACGCGCAGCAGCACTTTTGGATATCTTTACTTCCGTATGGCAAGGAATCATTCCCTATGGAGCTCAGCTTTTATACGCCAGTGCCGGAGCAGCTTCTTTGGCACTTACCCCCATTGATATCATTCCTTACCTTTTTTACCCTATTCTCATGGGAATCACCACAATTCTTTTTATCCTACTGGAAAAAAGAAATACTACTCCAAAAACAGATACAGAAAGGAAATGATCATGACACATTGCAATTTAACGGAATTTGTCGGAACTGCCGTTTTGGATACCATAGGTCTAGTCATCCCCAGTGTAGATAGCCGCCTTCACTCTTTTATCTCTCAAACTCTTCCAATACATGAAGCTACACTTTCTGCCGCCGCTAAAAACTATAAAAGTTTAGGGGTTTTTAGTTCACGTACCGGTGCAGCAGGACAAATCAATGCCATTGATGAAGCGGTAAAATCTACAAATTCAGAAGTCGTTTCCATTCAACTTCCAAGAGATACAAAAGGATGGGGAGGTCACGGTAATTTTATCATTTTGGGATCGGATCATGTTTCTGATGTTCGTCGTGCTATGGAAATCGCATTGGAATATACAAACAAATACGCAGGAGAATTATACATCAGTCAGGCAGGTCATTTGGAATTTACCTATTCCGCCAATGCGGGTGGTGCACTGCATCATGCTTTTCATGCTCCCATCGGACGTCCTTTCGGCTTTATGTGTGGTTCCCCTGCTGCCATCGGTCTTGTAATGGCTGATCTCTGTTTGAAATCTTCCGATATAGAAATTATTGGTTATATGACTCCGAATTATGGAACCAGCCATTCCAATGAAGTAATTTTAACCTTTACCGGAGATGCCAGTGCGGTTAAAAATGCTGTTTTACATGCACGGGAAGTGGGACTATCCCTTTTATGTTCCATGGGCAGTGAGCCAAAATCACCTGGTACTTCTTATTTATTTCCATAAACATGCTTTAATTTTCTAGAGTGTAAATTTATATTATCTTCTCCAAAAAAGAATACGCCAAAATGTGGGATTTAATATCTCACTCTGGCGTATTCTTCTTTTTTGCGCGTAGACAACGAGCCGTGTGCGGATGCTTGCATACGCATAAGGCGACTGTCCGCGAACGTGAGAAACTCGCAAAGTGTGTTTCTCATCGTTGTTCTTATTAAATTAATTACTGAAATATTTCAGGAAAGAATTTTGCTATATATCCTTGTACAAATACAATCAATACAATCATAGGAAGAATATAGCTGATATAAATTCTTGACCATGCAGGAAATGAAATTCCTTTTCCGGTATTTGCCTCTTTTCTGAAATTCTCAAATCCCCATCCGTATCTTCTGGTACAAAACATTAAAAATACTAATGAACCCAATGGAAGAATATTATTACTTACAATAAAATCCTCCAAGTCCATGATCGTACTACCCTCTCCAAGTGGCTGAATACTGCTCCAAAGATTGAAACCAAGTACACAGGGCAATGATAAAACTAAAATAAGTATCAAATTGACCAAAACTGCTTTTTTTCTACTCCATCCTTTTGCATCCATCCACCAGGAAAGAATATTTTCAAATACAGCAATTACTGTAGACAGTGCTGCAAATGAAAGAAATACAAAGAACAAAAAGCCCCAAAATCTTCCACCAGTAATGGAAGCAAACACATTGGGAAGTGTGACAAAAATCAAATTAGGCCCGCTATCCGGATTAATTCCAAATGTAAAACATGCCGGAAAGATAATAAGTCCTGCAACCAATGCTACTCCTGTATCCAACAACATAATACGAATTGCTTCTCCAGTCATCGAATGGGTTTTTCCAATATAACTGCCGAAAATTGCAATCGATCCCATTCCGATACTGAGAGTAAAAAATGCCTGTCCCATGGCATCAAAAATAGCATTGAATAATCCATCTTCACTTAATTTTGAAAAATCCGGAAGTAAATAAAACGCCAACCCATCTTTTGCACCTGATAATGTAAACGAATGCACAGCCAATGCTATCATGATTCCCAATAGAAAGAGCATCATAATCTTTGTAATTTTTTCAACACCTTTTTGAAGTCCTGCTGAACATATTCCAAAACATCCGCACACAACTACAGCCATAGCAATTGTCATCAAAAACGGATCCTCTTTCATATTCTGGAATACCTGGGTGACCTGTTCCACAGGAATCGCTTCGAATTCTCCGGCCAGCATTTTCACACAATAAATTAACATCCATCCACCTATAGTGGTATAAAACATCATCAGTAAATAGTTACCAGCCAGGGAACTGTATTTATGTAAATGCCATTTTGTTCCCTTAGGTTCCAACACATCAAATGCCTGCGCTACACTCTTCTGACTGGCTCTTCCTACCGACAACTCCATAACAAGAATCGGCAAACCCAACAGCAGTAAAAAAACTAAATATAACAGTACGAAAGCAGCGCCGCCATATTTCCCTGTTATAAATGGGAATCTCCACACATTTCCCAAACCGATTGCACATCCTGCCGAAATTAATAGAAAGCCCAATCTTGAAGAAAACTTTTCTCTCTTCATTTTTCATACCCTTTCCTTTTCTTTTTTACTTTAACGTTTTGAGCTTCAACGTATTAAAGTGATTGGGGCAGTCCCCAACCAAACACAACTATTTTATCAAGTATCTTTTTCAAAATCAACTATAAATTTTCTTTTTTTATTTTATATATCAATCCGCACTTTTTCCATAATGATGAGAAACACGCTTTGCGAGTTTCTCACGTTCGCGGACAGTCGCCGTATACATATGCAAGCATCCGCACACGGCTCGTTGTCTGCTCGTAAATAAATAAACGGGCGATTACATAGCAATCACCCGTTTTCCTTTTCTCAATAATACTTTTCTTTCATTACTGTTCAGACATACAAATCATTTCCAAAGCTGCTTGTGGTAATATACATTCCTTCTGTTCTATGAGACGCCATTTACCCTGACATATCTGATGTTCCCATTCAAGTTTTTCTTCAAAAAATTGTTCAGACGCCGGTAAAATCTGTCTCCGATCCTTTTCAAGAATCATAACTGTATCTTCTTGATCATTTTTCCAAACTTGTTCTGTCATTTCATCCATCATAACCATGCGGTACCCCTCATGTACAATATGGTAATACAAATCAAATATAACCGATTCTCTGTGAGCCATCCATTCCAAATCATTTTTTAGAATTTTCTCACAATCATCTTTCATAATCCATACCGTTTTACTATAAACTTTTCCACCTTCTGATATTTTTTCTTCCAAATGAATGCGATCGGCATCAAAATTCCGCATAATAATTTGAAATTCTACTCTTCCGTGTTTTCTCTTTCTGGAAGTATCTCGAAAATAAATTCTCCGTACCACCTCTTCTTTTTCTTCCATTATATGATTATTTCGTTTACTCATCTTTTTTTCATTTATCCATTGGTAACGCTCAAAAAAAATACGATAACTCATATACGCTCCTGTCTTTAACGGCTCTTATCCTGCCGTAATTCTGATAGATTATGTAACCCTACACTTATGTCTATACTTTATTATGTTACACCTTTATTTTATATGCTAAATGTGACAAGATTATGTATAAATTATTGTTATTTTTATACACTTCTTTCATTTTCCTTAACAGAGCATAAAATCTTTTTTATTTAAAAAATGTTCACAAAGTATTCCGTTTTTTTCCACACAGACGTCATAATTTAACGCTATATTTATATCATAAATAATATATTATTTTTTTTCTCATAATCGCCTTGCCATATCGGCAAGGCCCTCCTTTAAATAATACGAAATCATATTATAAATAAACCGATATCCACGGATATCGGTTTCCTCCTCTTTAAAAAGGGATCCCTTGATTTCTTTTCTGAAAATCAAAGGATCCCTTTTTTATCTATTTTCCAATGAAGTGCTTATCTGGAACAAATTTGTTCTATTTCTGCCAATTCGTCTTCTGTAAACTTTGTATGTCCAACTATTTTCACATTTTCAATAATCTGTGACGGTCTGGAGGCACCAATTAACACACTAGTCACCTCTCCATCTCTCAAAATCCAGGACAAAGCCATCTGTGCCAAAGATTGACCTCTTCCCAAAGCTATGTCACGCAAACGACGAATTTCATTCAGTCTTTCTTCCGTCACATCCTTTTCTTTTAAGAAACGACCATCCTTCTTTATTCTGCTATCTTCCGGAATTCCATGTAAATATTTATCTGTCAATAATCCCTGTGCCAAAGGACAAAACGCAATAATTCCTACTCCATTTTGAGCCGCCCAAGATTTTAAACCATCTTGTTCTATGTTTCTCTCAAATAAAGAATATTTTCTCTGATTAATTATAAATGGTGTTTTCAATTCGCGCAAAATCTTTACTGCTTTTTCTGTTTGTTCCTTATTATAATTAGAAATTCCAACGTATAAAGCCTTTCCTGCTTTTACAATTGAATCCAATGCAAGCATGGTTTCTTCCAAAGGTGTATCAGGATCCGGTCTATGATGATAAAAAATATCTACATAATCCAGTCCCATTCTTTTTAAACTCTGATCCAAACTTGCAGTCAAATATTTTCTGGATCCCCAATTTCCATAAGGACCTGGCCACATATCATAACCGGCCTTTGTGGAAATGACCAACTCATCCCGATACGCTTTGAAATCATCCGCCAATATTCTTCCAAAATTTTCTTCCGCACTTCCGGGTTCTGGTCCATAATTATTGGCAAGGTCAAAATGAGTAATTCCCAGATCAAATGCTGTACGACACATTGCCTTCATATTATCAAAATTTCCATTACTGCCAAAATTATGCCATAATCCTAAAGAAACTGCCGGTAATTTCAAACCACTATTTCCGCATCGAAAATATTCCATATTATCATAACGTTTTTCATTTGCTATATACATTGTATTTTCCTCCCTATATATGTCATCATTCTTATGTGGCATACTATTTTTATTCTAACAATAAACCCTCAATTTGTACAGTCATATTTTTTAAACTTCTCAATACATGAATGCATAAAAAAACAAAGAACCTAATATCTAGATTCTTTGCTTCTTTCATCTACTGTGCCCAAAGGGATTCGAACCCCCGACCCACGGCTTAGAAGGCCGTTGCTCTATCCAGCTGAGCTATGGACACATAAGCGCGAGACGGGATTCGAACCCGCGACCCTCGCCTTGGCAAGGCGATACTCCACCACTGAGCCACTCGCGCATCTTTATTCTTTTTTCATGCACCCTCAAAACTACACACAGATGATTCCATCTCTTCCCTTTTCTCTCTCTACTCTCTCCACTCTCCAAACCTCTCGGTTAAGCCCTCGACCGATTAGTAACAGTCAGCTCCATACATTACTGTACTTCCACCTCTGCCCTATCTACCTCGTCGTCTTCAAGGGGTCTTACTTCTTTCGAATGAGATATCTCTTC
>JAPFDH010000110.1 GCA_026169045.1 Lachnospiraceae bacterium
CGCCCCAAAACCAGGTGAATTGGCAGGTTTCAATCTCATAATACTACAAAAAAACCGGAGATAAACCCCTTTTTTGAAAAAAAATTTATCTCTGGTGGAAGTTACCTTTACAAGGTGGAATTTAGTTTTTCATTTCACCTTCTTTCCAAATACAGAATCTTCCAGGTATTCCACAGAATCAGGAATAATTATTTCCTCCAACTTCGTTGCCCCAAAAGCTCCTGATCCAATTCCCGTCGTTCCTTCTTTTACCGAATAACTTCCTTCTCTTATGTAGGGAACATATCGCAAAATACGCTCGATCTGATCATACAAAATACCATCTTCCGCATGATATCGTCCCTCATTTCCTGGTGTTATATAACGATAAGATGCCTTCCAAAAATCTCTATTAGAAACAGAAGTCTGAATAGAGGTCGGTAAAATCAACGTATGAATCCCCATCAGCTCAATACTACCACTATTCTCCATTCCAGTGACACCATCCGGCAGATGAACAATTCGAAATTGTTCCGAAAGTCCTGTAGCTATCCCATTTGTTACATAAACACATGCATCCCAGTCACAATATCGTCTCATCGTTAGTTCTCCGACTGACCTTCCTGCGGTCAGTTGAGAATACGCCGACACTTGAAATGTATACTGCTTTCCTGCCTCCAACATAAAATAACCAACTCCACCGGCAAGCAAGTTGTCCTCTTCATCTAAAACCTGGCATTCCAGCCCCATATCGGTTTCCCATCCCAAATCATTTCTAAAATCCAGATAATATCCGGCATTTTCCTTAGGAATAAACTTGAACATATAGGAATTCGTTACATTTCCTGGACAAATCATTCGATACGTATCATCCACTTCCATCATGGTTATTGTACCGGGTTCTACCACCAGTGATGTATTGTTTTCCTTCACCGTTCTTCCACTGTTTTCTTCCGATGTTTCTTGGGATCTGACCAATATCTCTCTCGATTCTTCTATTTCTTCCGATTCTTCCAATACCTCTTCCGATTCTTCCAATACTTCTTCCGATATTTCTAAAACCACCTCACTGTTTTCTTCTTCAGCTGTTTCTTGTAATGTCGCCTCCGTGCTTTGTTCCTCCAAAGTTTTTTCCACCCCAAGAGTTTCCAAAATACTGCCCTTCCCATCTGTTGCTAAAACCAAAAGATTAGAACATATAAGAGCCAATACCAATACTAAGATTCCTGCTTTTCTTTGAAATTTCTTTCCTCCCATTTCTTATCCCCCTTCTTTACTTATCCTATTCGTCTTTCTTATAGGACTAACCTTATTCTAACCAAATACTATTTTACATCACTCATATTATCCTTGCAATAAAAGAAACTAACATCAGTTTCTATTTTTATTCGTCGTCAAAAAATAATAAAGAATATACCTCTTATTCCATATATCCACCTTTCATAGGTGATACCGCCTGACGTGTAAAGCCTTTCAACACACCCCGTTTATATCTCTGTTCTCTTTTCTGCCATACCTCTTTTCGTTTCTGCAGAATTACTTCCATCTCCTCCGGTGTTTTTCTGATTCCATTGACTCCCACAATACGAAGAATCCGTTTTGGAATGCTGATTTCAATCAAATCATTTTCTTCCACCAATGCAATCGGTCCCCCTTCTGCTGCCTCCGGAGAGATATGTCCAATAGCCGGTCCTTTTGATGCACCGGAAAAACGGCCATCTGTTAAAAGCGCAATGGAAGCCCCTAATTGTGCATCGGAAGCAATGGCTTCTGTTGTGTAAAACATCTCCGGCATACCGCTGCCCTTAGGTCCCTCATATCGAATGATCACTGCATCATTGGGATGAATTTTATGTGTTAAAACCGCTTGAATTGCCTCTTCTTCACAATCAAATGGTTTGGCCAACAGTACTGCTTCAAACATCTCTTTCGGTACTACTGTGTGCTTTACCACTGCCCCGTCCGGTGCAAGATTACCCTTTAATATCGCAATACTTCCGTTTGTTCCAAAGGAATTCTCATATGGTCGAATCACATCTTCTCTTTTTATTTTCCACTTCGCCAGATACTGTTCACACTTCTCATAAAATCCATTCTGTTTTAAATCATTTAAATTTTCTCCAAGTGTTTTTCCCGTAACTGTCATCACATCCAGGTTCAGCTGATCTTTTATCTCTTCCATAATCGCCGGAACTCCTCCCGCATAGTAAAAGAACTGTGCCGGCCATTGCCCTGCAGGACGGATATTAAGCAGATAATGGGCACCTCTGTGAAGTCGGTCAAACATTTCGGCATCCATCTCTATTCCAAATTCTCTGGCAATAGCAGGAATATGAAGCAGTGAATTGGTGGAACCGGAAATAGCCGCATGAACCATGATTGCATTTTCAAATGATTGTTTCGTTACAATACGATCGGGTGTCAGATGATTTTCAGCCAGCCAGACCACCTGTTTTCCTGCTTTTTTTGCGTATTCTCTCAATTCCTTTCCGGTAGCTGGCATCAGCGCACTTCCCGGTAACATCAATCCCAGTGCTTCTGCCATAATCTGCATGGTAGATGCCGTCCCCATAAACGAACAGGCTCCACAGGATGGACAGGCATGCTGTTTATAAAACTCCATCTTTTCTTTTGAAAGTTCTCCCCGCTCATACATGGCATGATACATACCGATCTGTTCCAATGTCAAAAGATCCGGTCCCGCATCCATCACCCCGCCAGTTACTACAATAGAAGGAATATTGATTCTTCCCAAAGCCATCAAATGAGCCGGTACACTTTTATCACAACTTGCAAGAAATACCCCGCCATCAAATGGTGTTGCATTTGCATGAATTTCTATCATATTAGCCATTGTATCTCTGGACGCCAGAGAATAGTTCATTCCATCATGCCCCTGTGCTTCCCCATCACAAATATCCGTGCAAAAATAACGTGCTCCAAACCCTCCGGCTTCTTTTACCCCTTTCCGAACTTCTTCAGCCAATTCCAAAAGATGAATACTTCCGGGATGGCTGTCACCAAATGAACTTTCAATGATGATCTGCGGCTTTGATAAATCTTCCACTGTCCACCCGCTTCCCAGACGAAGCGGATCCAATTCAGGTGCCTTTTTTCTCAATGTTTGACTTGTTAATTCCATACCATTTCTCCTTTTCCCATCAATACAACTTATTTTTACCCAATCTTTTCTTTTATTCTACTGCTCATTATACCACGAAAAACGTAACAGTTCAGCCCGCGCCATTCGTAAAACTGTATTCCGATAAAAAAAGCCATTGGCTTCATCGATGAGTTCTCATCTCTAAAGCAATGGCTTCGTATACCACGGTCATTTCCTAAAAAGATTTTTACCTTGTACCCCATATAGTATCAGCTACCTGTTGTGCCGTCAAATCAGAAACATCTATTTTTTCTGTATCCAGCTTTTCATAGGATTTCAATCTCTCCAGACTTCTTTCTATTACATCTACGGTACGTATTCCAGCATCAATGTCCTTCTTTAACCGCTTTTTTAATTCTTTTTCTTGACAAACCAAGGAAATTTTTCTTATTCTGCACCCTTCAACATCCAAATTTGACAGGATCTCATCAATAATTCCCTGCTCATGCATAACCCAGCAAAATAAAATCGTTTCATATACCGGACAATGGATAAATTGATTCAGCATAAAACAAATATTTTTCATCACCATCGCTTTGGTTTGCTCATTAACAATAAACGGATGCATATCCCAACACCAATCACCATCTAAAAACACACAATTATTCTGTTGATTTTTTAAAATCTGGCATACAGTCGTCTTTCCCACTCCCATGGGACCACCGATCAGATATACGGTTTTCATTTCTGCTCCTTCCCCGCTTCATTTCTATTTTGCAATATAACTTTTTATTTTTTATTTAACTTTCTTTTTCTGTCAATCAAAATACAACCTGTAAGAACAAGAATAACTGCTGTACTGACCAATGCAGCCGTTGCTGTGATAAGCAAGCCATCCTCATCTGTTTTTATAGAATGATGCTGTTCACTTTTATTCAACACATCTTTTTCCACAGAGTTATATGTCTGACGCACATTAGGAAGATCTGAAAAGCCTGATTCTGCTTTTACTGTGTCGCTCACCACAATTCCAGTTAAAACAATACATACCAAAAAAACCAATATTTTTTTCACTTTTTCACGCATTCCAGTACCTCCCTCCCAAATCAATACAAAAATCATATTTTTATTATATCATACTCATGTATGGATATCCATTCATTTTGTATACGCATTTTTATTATTACTCTTAATATTTTCTTTCTTTTTTCTTACATATACTTTTTATTTACTTATTTCCGTCTTCTTTTTCTTACATTCAGATTTTATTGATTTTATTTTTATACTTCATTTCAGCAAAAAAGGATGTCATCTACTCTCTGTCTGTGTTAAAATAGAAACATCGGTATTTTATTTCATTGGCGGAAATACTCCGTCTTTTTTGGACAGCACATTTTGTCATATGCTATCCATAATCCAACGATACGATGAAGAAATGAGGTTTACTTATGAAAACAAAATACGATTTTACTACAATCATGGATCGCCACGGCAAAGATTCCATTGCTGTGGATGAAATTCCCATTCCGGATGCCAAAATTCAGGAAGGTTTTTCCCGCATCCCTATGTGGGTGGCAGATATGAATTTCGCCACGGTTCCCACTATTCAGGAACATATCATAGCACGCGTCAATCATCCCGCTTTTGGTTACTTTAATCCTTCTGAGGAATACTTTCAAAAAATCATTGACTGGCAGCAAACAAGAAATCATGTTGATGGACTGACAAAAGAAGCCATCGGATATGAAAATGGCGTTTTGGGAGGTATCATATCTGCTCTTCAAGTACTCTGTTCTCCAGGAGATTCTGTCTTGCTTCACAGTCCCACATATATCGGTTTTACAGGATCCATTACCAATTATGGATATCATATCGTGCACAGTGACCTGGTTCTGGATGAAAATGGCGTATGGCGCATGAATTATGAAGACATGGATCGCAAACTAAAAGAGTATAAAATTCATGCCGCTGTTTTCTGTTCTCCCCATAATCCCACCGGTCGTGTATGGGAACGCTGGGAAATTGAAAAGGCTTTGGATGTTTACCGTTCCAATGATTGTTTTGTTATTTCTGATGAGATCTGGTCCGATCTTACGCTAAATGGCTATCACCATATTCCCACCCAATCTGTTTCTGAATGGGCAAGAGAACATGTCATTGCCATGTATGCTCCTTCCAAAACTTTTAATTTGGCCGGTTTAATTGGTTCTTATCACATTATTTATAACAAATATTTACGGGAACGGATAGAAAAACAGTCCTCTCTCTGCCATTATAATTCTATGAATGTCTTATCCATGCATGCTCTGATCGGTGCCTACCAGCCGGAAGGCCATGAATGGGTAGACGAACTGCGCATGGTACTGACAGAAAACGCCGATTATGCATACCGTTATATCACAGAGCACTTTGAAGGCGTTACTCTTGCAAAACCTCAAGGCACCTATATGCTTTATTTAAACTGCGAAAAATGGTGTAACGATCATAACATGACCATGGATGAACTCTTAAAAGCCGGTGTAGCCGTCGGTGTAATCTGGCAGGATGGAAGACCGTTCCACCGTCCCTATGGCATACGTCTGAATCTTGCTCTTCCCCACAGTCTTGTAAAAGAAGCTATGGAACGACTGCGTCAGTATGTTTTTTGTAAAAAATGATGAGAGACACGCTTTTCGAGTTTCTTTCGTTCATGAATAGTCGCCGTATGTGTATGCAGGCATCTGCGCATGGCTCGCGTTGTCCGCGCACAAAATAAAAAAGGATGGGATGTATATTGAGGTAACCCCGCAAAATACATCCCATCCCTTTTCTATTCTCCTAATTCAAATTAAAATCTGGTTTCCCATCTTCCGCAAAATACATTCTCATCATAGCGGCCCTTAAATTCACTCTTACCCATAAGTTTTTCCAAAGTAGCTGCAAAGCTCTCATGGTGTGCCATATAAGAATTCACATAACACCTTGCCATCGGAACATCGATCATGCAATTTGGATAGCTAAGGGATACTACAACCGTTGGCACTTCTGACATATACCAAGGCTGCTTGGTAGGCTCATCCCACTTCACACGCATGGTATTGAACTGGGCAAATCCCTGAACATTTAATACCAAAAGCACAAGATCGTATTCCTTTTTGAAATCTTCCATCTTTCCTTTTTTGGCCGGAACCGATGCATCCACCTGGAATCCTTCCGCTTCCAGCTGTCCCACAATGTCATTGATTACTGTGGAATTATCAGCCGGAATCTTCGTTCCGGCAATAACCATGTCCTCAGAACCGATATAGAATAACTTAATCTTTTTGTAACGATCCGGTGTCATAGGCAGATATCCCAAACGATCTTTTACCAGAGTCACATACTGATCTGCCAGATCCTTGGATGCCTTCAAATGTGCCTCGCATCCCACTACTTCCAAATGTTCTTTGGGCAGCATCAATGTTCCTTCTTCTTTTTTCCGATGCAGGTTCAGCGCAGCTTTTACTCCGAGAATTCTATGCAGGGCATCGTTCAAACGTTCCTCAGTAATCGTTCCGTTTTTATAACCTTCCATCATATATCCGAAATCTTCTTCTTTATCGTTGAAGAACAAGAACATATCACAGCCTGCTGCAATAGCTCCCGGAACCTGTTCCTTTCTCGGAATGGTGGCACCAAACATACCGATCATATGAGATGCATCCGTTACTACAAGACCATTGAAGCCCAACTGACCTTTTAACAAATCTGTAATCAATTCCGGTGCCAAAGTAGCCGGACGGATTTCTTCATCTTTGATTCCAGGTCTCAGTTTTTTGGAATATGCCGGAAGAGCAATATGTCCTGCCATGATTGTCATAACACCTTCATCAATCAGTTCTTTATATACTTTTCCAAATGTTTCATCCCAATGCTCACAGGAATACTCATTCACACCCATAATCAGATGCTGGTCATTTTCCTCTGTTCCATCTCCGGGGAAATGCTTCATACATGTGGCAAGATTCTGTTCCCGCATAGCCTTAAAAAATACTTTAGAATAGCGGATGACATCATCTGGATTATGATTGAACGCGCGCAACTGCACAATGGTATTTCTCCAATTGTATGTCAAATCCACGATAGGTGCAAAATTCCAGTTACATCCTACAGCTGCAGCTTCCGTAGCAGCAACCGTTGCCATCTGATATACCGCATCTTCCGAATCCATGGCTGCCATAGCAGCACCATTTGCCATAGGAGTTCCTCCACCGACTCCGCCATTTCCTCCGGCTTCACAGTTAGACGCAATGAGAAGAGGAATTCTGGATGTATTTTGAAGACAATTTGCCATTTCCCACAGTTCTTCCTTCGGCGCATTATGATAGCGAATGGCTCCCGGATGATACGTATCAATTACTTTTTTAATATTTTCCGGTTTCCGTTCTTCTGCATTTCCCACCATATTTACGAACAACTGACCAATTTTTTCTTCCACAGTCATAGATGCAATGGTTTCTTCCACCCATTTGATCTGTTCTTCATTCAGATAATACGGTTTCTTTGTCAAATCTACCATTTCATTTCCACCTTTCCATATACAAAAGATATTCTTATTCGTATCGTTATTTCTTTCTATTTTTAACTTTACCCTTTTTTCAATCAAATTAACAGTCACAATTTACATAAAAAATAGCATAATTTTCTTTTTTTCCATAAAATCCCATTATTTTTGTAATAAACGATGTCTACGCGCAAATATATAGAGGGTATCCCTCCGGTTGTTTTCAACCGTTGGAATACCCTCATTATCTTTACTGAATTTCTTTTAACTGCTTTACCAATTCTTCCAATGCCTCATTGTCCAATCCATTAAAACTGCGTAAAGCACGCAACGGCATAGAATCCATCATGGCCTGATTCATCTCATCTGATACGGCTTCTTTTGCCACATCACTTTCTTCTTTTTCTTCTCCACCCAATACTTCCTGGATTTTTTTCATTTGTGTCATAATGAACTCTGCTGTCTTGGGATTTCTCATAAGATCCCCCACAGTGGTATTGGCATTGATCGTTATCGGCAGAACAGTGGTACTCTCAATCTGCACACAAGCTTCCAATTCCATCTCTCTGGATGAACGACCAATCGAAACGGTATAGGTTCCGGAAGGAACATACCAGTCATGAAGTTCTTCGTTATATTCTGCAAAGCTCCGTTTTTCCAATTCCATGGTTATTTCTTTTTCTTCACCCGGTTGTAACAGCACTTTTGCAAAATTTTTTAATTCCCTTACCGGACGGACGGCCTGATTCGGACTGCTCACATAGAGTTCCACGATTTCTTTTCCTGCCCGATCTCCTGTGTTTTTCACTGTCACGCTCACAATCAGCTTATCCGTATCTTTCATGGATTCTTTATCCAATTTCAAATCTTTGTATTCAAATGTGGTATAACTTAATCCATATCCAAAGGGATAGCGCACCGGCATTTTTTTCTTATCATAATACCGATATCCCACATAAATGCCCTCTTGATAAAAGACCTTTTTTCCGTCTCCAGGGAAGTTCAGATAAGACGGATTATCTTCCAGATGATAAGGAATGGTTTCTGCCAGCTTACCACAGGGGTTTGCCTTTCCATACAACAAATTGACCGCTGCTGCTCCAACTGCTTGTCCGCCCAGATACATTTCCAAAATTCCTCTTACCTGATCTGCCCAAGGCATCTCCACAGGAGATCCATTATGAAGCACGACTACCGTATTCGGCTGTACTTTAATAATTTCTTCAATCAGATGATTCTGGCAATTGGGCAGACGCATATGGCTTCTGTCATATCCCTCGGATTCAAAGGAATCCGGTAGTCCGGCAAACACAATAGCATACTCACTTTGCCTTGCTGCTTCCACCGCTTCCTGAAGCAATTGCTCATCGATCTTATCTTCTTTTATATCATACCCCTGGGCGTAAACCACATTAGCAAATGCACTGGCTTCTTTTACAGCACTGGATACTTTGTAAGAGTTGATATGAGAACTTCCACCACCTTGAAATCTTGGTTTTTCTGCAAACAATCCAATTAATGCCGCCTTCTTTTCCGGGCAAATGGGCAAAATCCCATCGTTTTTCAAAAGAATGGCTGACTCTTCCTCAATTCTCTGCGCCAGTTTATGATCCTCATCCTTATCCCATATCGCTTCTTTTTTATGATCTACATAATCAAAAATCACACGAAGAATCCGTTCCACTGCCCGATCCAGCACGTCTTCTGAAAGGGTTCCGTTTTTCACTGCTTCCACAATTTTTTTATCATTTGTTCCATTTGATGCTGGCATCTCCAATTCCAGACCAGCTTTTAAAGCTTCCACACGGTCATTGACTGCTCCCCAGTCAGACACAACATATCCTTCAAATCCCCATTCGTCGCGCAGCACCTTTGTCAAAAGCCATGGATCTTCCGAGGCAAATGTTCCATTGATTTTGTTATAAGAACACATCACCGTCTTAGGCTGTGCTTCTTTTACCGGTGTTTCAAAAGCCGCCAGATAGATTTCCCTAAGTGCCTGTTCACTGACTTCAGAAGAACATGTCATTCTTCTGTATTCCTGATTATTAGCAGCAAAATGTTTCAAAGATGTCCCTATTCCCTGGGACTGTACACCCTGAATATGAGCAGAAGCCATCTGCCCTGCCAGGTAGGGATCTTCTGAAAAATACTCAAAATTTCTTCCGCAGAGAGGGGAACGCTTGATATTCACTGCCGGACCCAAAATGACAGAAAGGTTTTCTGCCTGACATTCATTTCCGATGGCAGTTCCCATTTCTTTTAATAAATCTCTGTCAAATGAGCACGCTGTCGCACAGGCTGTAGGAAAACAAACGGCTTCAATACTGTCATTGATTCCTAAGTGATCTCCCTGCTCTGCCTGTTTTCTCATTCCGTGCGGTCCGTCACTGACCATCACTTCCGGTATCCCAAGGCGTTCTATAGATTTTAAACGCCAGAAATCCTTTCCAGAGCACATACCTGCTTTCTCTTCCAATGTCATATCCTGTATGATTGCTTTGATATTCCGTTCCATATCATTTCCTCCAAACTCCATTTTGGTTTTCCGTTTTTCCTTCACTGATATTTCATTAAAAGTTTCAACGGATTTTCCTTTTGGTTTTCTTCTTTCATCATACTGGATCTGATTTGGATTTTGTATCATATTTTTTATTTTTTTATCATATTATTACACTTTTCTGTTTCCACAAGCATCATCAGTGCCATGGACTGACCATACGGCATGTGGCAGATCGGTACCTCTGATACCTTTTATAAATTTTACAGATAAGTTTCTCATGGAACTGGAAATCTGAGAATTGTTTTGGTATAAATAAATTATGGATTTTACTATTACACAGCGGGGTATATGCTTATCCCTTCTGTACAAAATCAAAATAGGAGGAAAATATGACCGAACGGGAAAAAATGTTGGCAGGAGAACTCTACGACTGCGGAGATGAAGAATTACTGACCCAATGGCATAAAGCCAAAGACCTTATCCGGGATTATAATCAGACGGATTCTCAAGATCTGGAAAAAAAAGAACAAATACTATGTCAGTTACTGGGCGGAAAAGGAAAAAACCTATGGATTACTCCACCTTTCTATGTGGATTACGGAAATAATATTTACTTTGGAAATAACTGTGAAGTGAATATGAATTGTACGTTTTTAGATGATAACAGAATTGTGATAGGAGACAATGCCCTGATCGCTCCCAATGTGCAAATCTACACAGCCTTTCACCCAACCAATGCGAAAGACCGCTTTGGAACACCAAAAGCCGACGGTTCCTTTGAATTTTGTAAAACACAGACAGCTCCGGTCATCATCGGAGATAACGTCTGGATCGGCGGAGGCGCCATCCTTCTGCCTGGCGTGACAATAGGAAATAATGTAGTAATAGGCGCAGGAAGTGTTGTCACAAAAGATATTCCGGATAATACCATTGCATACGGATCGCCCTGCCGCGTCATTCGAAAAAATAACGGATAACGATGGCTCATTGCCTGCGCGTAAAAAAACGGAGTGGAAAAATATTATTCTTCCACTCCGTATGTCTCCCTGAACTGCCTTGGAGTCATTCCCATCCATTTTTTAAATACCTGTCCAAAATGGCTTTGGGAACAAAATCCAAAATAGTATGCAATTTCTTCAAAACTGTACTGGGAATATTTTAACAAATTGCCGCAATGTTCCGTCTTCTCCCTCATAATATACTGCATAATCGTCATTCCTGTCACATCATGAAATACCTTAGACAGATATCCCGGTGTCACATGAAGATATTTTGCAATCTCTCTTGCCTCAATTTTCTTATGCATGTTTTGGCAAACATAATTTTTACAGCGTTCTACCAAAAGGTTTCTGGCCGATTCCTGCCTTCGTTCCACAATTAAAGTTGTATATTCAAATTTAGCCTCCTTGACAAGCGATACCACTTCTTTCACAGAACGCACTTCTTCAATTTCCTGAATATATCCATCACTGATGGAAAAGGCTTCTTCCGCCAAAAGTCCTCCACGAATTGCTGCCCTGCAATATAATGTCAATGCACAAATAGCCAGGTTTTTCTCTGATCGCAGCTGTTCTTCCGCCAGTTTTCCTACTTTACCCATCCGTTTTTTTTGCTCCATCCGAACAAGTCCATCCAAATCTCCCCGATAAATCAGTTCCAGTTCTTCCTGTTCCTGGCGATAGGAATTATGAAACAACTCATTTTCCTGATAATAAAATCTCGTTTTCATGATTCGTTCTGCAACAGAACGGCGAATTCTTTTTCTTTCTCTCATTCCACCTATTTCCTACTATTCGTTTTCCTCCGATTCACTGACTTTAGTATAAAACAGGTTTTTGAAAAAGTCAAAATTACCATATATAGTAATTTTTTATACTCCTATACTTTTTACGAATAACACATTCACGTACAAAAGCATTGTACATAAATTGATACATCAAACAAATCCAACACAACCATAACCGAATTTTACAGTATTCCTATACAATACGATCTTTGGATGAAATTCCTTCAACATATTCCACCATATGTTCTACTCCGCTGCTTGCCATACTTTTCACAGCCGCATCCGTGTAAAAAGCCATATGTTGTGTCATAACCACGTTGGGGAACTGACGGATATACGCCATATTACGATTGATTAATATATCTGATCTTCGATCCTGATGATAGATGCCATCTTCATCTTCAATTACATCCAATGCTAAAGCTCCGATTTTTTGCGTTTCGATTCCTTTTATTAGATCTTCGATAGACATAAGGCTTCCCCTGGCACAATTCACCAGCACCACTCCGTCTTTCATTTTCTGAATTGCTTTTTCATCAATCATATGCCAGGTCTCCTCTGTAGATGGTACATGCAGCGTGATCACATCGCTTTGTGCATACAACTCATCTAAACTGCATATACTTGCCATTCCCTCCAACTGTGTCGGCAAGGTATGCCTTCTGTTATACGCTAAAACCCTACATCCAAATCCCTGTAAAATCTGTATAACCTTTCCGCCGATTCCTCCTGTACCGATAACTCCGACCGTGAGATTACGTAGTTCTTTTCCCATAAGGCCACTTAAAGAATAATCATTGGCATTGGCGCGATACAATGCCTGTTTATAATGCCGAAGTGCCATTTGAATCAGCATAATGGTAAATTCTGCCACGCCATCCGGATCATAGGATGCCCGATAAACAGCGATCTGTTCTTCTTTTGCTGCTTCCAGATCAATATGATCCACGCCCATGGTTCTGGTGGCTACCATCTGAATTCCCATTTCCTTTAACTGATGAAGAATCCATTGATTCAACTTGCTTTTTCCCAGTGTCGACACCCCAAAGGCACCCTGTGCTTTTTTTATGGTTTCTTCATTCAGCCCTTCCTCATATAGCATCAGTTCTATTCCATGTTTTTGGGCACATGCTTTCATAATTTCTTTTTCATCATTTCTTACTTCATAGGCTGCTAGTTTCATTGACTCAAATCCTTTCACTTTTTGACTTTAAACCGACGATTTATTTTTATATAACACAAAAAAGCCGTGCATCGCACGACTTCGTATCTTTTCTTTTACCGCGCATCCTGACTTCGTATGCTGTCCATAAGCGTTACCTCTACAGTTAACTCGGCTCAGGCACCCTCACGGCACACAAGAGCTTCTGCTTAGTGCTGCTTCATTCCTGACCTGACACGGTTCACAGATTCTTGTTGCGCAAGACCCAAACTTCAACGCCACTTATAAAGGGCAGCCCTACAAACAGTCATCCTCAGAAAGGATATCACCCCTGCTATAGCGGATTGCAGGTACAGGGAGCCGCTGCTTCCCCGGCTGCGCGGTTTAATTATTATACTATTAAATACAAAGAATTGTCAAGTAGACGCGTTCTTTTTTCCGTAAACGATGAGAAACTCGCGGTGCGGTTTTATGAATGGGGCGGGCTGAACGGTTACTAAATAGCTTACTGAAAGATCTTTGTAAGCCCAGCCTGTTCAATCCTTTTTTCGATTTCCTGCCGATCGGTTGTATAAAGTCCTTTTTTCTTCATTCGATCAAAATATACCGACCCGGAAAACGTATACTTTTTGGTACATCCCTCTTCTGTTTCCATTTCTTCTTTTACATAACTTATGGCATCTCCAATGGCAGTGGTATCCGGTAAAACCAGCGGTTCTTTTCCCCATAGATACTGCACACTGTTATATCCTGCCAATACACCTGTCACAATCGCTTCCGTGTGTCCCACCAAAAGTCCTGCCTTTTCCCCGGCACAGAATAAATTCTCCACACCTTCCACATGGAGTGCATTGTCTCTTGGAGCCATAGCAAAATAGCGCATGGAATTTCCTTTTCCACCGGCATATGGATCCTCATACCTCGCATTTTCCAATCCCGGAATTTGACGCAAACGTTCCAGATCATAAAAAGGCGTCATTAATTTGGCATGGCCGGTATCCAGAAGAATCAAATTTTCTCTAAATTGCGGGAGCGCATACTGCTGACAGCATTTTAGATCCAAATGGTCTTCCAGCAATTCTTTGGG
Organism: Lachnospiraceae bacterium; assembly: GCA_026169045.1. GTDB lineage: Bacteria > Bacillota > Clostridia > Lachnospirales > Lachnospiraceae > Fimimorpha. The sequence continues at coordinate 14,143 of JAPFDH010000110.1, forward strand.
TATAGGAATTACAGCCACACCTTCCTCATCCAATTGTTTTATGATTTGTGGAGATAAGGATTCCTTTAAAAGTTTACAGGAACCACTCATGGCACCTATAAAACCATCGGCACGCCTTCCCTGCATTTCTTTTACACCTGCCAAAGCAGTCAGAGATACTCTTCCACCAAAACTTGGACAGCGAAGCACACACATGGCACATCCATTTCCGTATTTGGTACAATTGTTCATAGGACCGGCAGTACCGGTTGCATCAATAAAAACATCTCCTTCATAAATATGGCCTTCCTGGTCTTTTACACCGGAAATTTGCTGTTTTTCTTTTTTCCAGCACAAAGCCACAATCCTGCTTTTGCAATGCACCTGAATTCCCATAGCACACAATTGTCTGGTCACAAAGGGTGAGATTGTGGCCACATTATACAAATCAGCGTGTTCATGGCCCGGAAAACAAATATTTTTATGTTTCAGATTTTGATCGATCATCTGAAAGAGTTCGCCTCCGCCCATACACACCATTTCTTCTGTGGCTGTGAAACGGCCATTATTCCTCATGATCCCTCCCACAAGTCCCGTTCCCAGAAGCATATCGGTTCGTTCCAGAAGAGTAACGTCAGCTCCCAGCTTCCGACATTCAACCGCTGCTGCACATCCGGCCCAGCCGCCTCCCACAATTACGACTCTTCCCATAAATTGCCTCCATTTCTAACATTACATTTGCTTTTCTTATTCTGTTTTTATTTTTACATGATTAACTGTGACATTTTCTATCGCTTCCTCTGAAAAGCCATCCTTTTTCGCTTCAATATTCAGATTTTCAAACATAAAGTATGACAGATGATACTGCTCTTTCGATGGTTCTACGTCAAAATACGTATCACATTTGCAGGCGCAGTTGCGAAATACCACATGATCCGCATAAGAAAGAGGCTGATCCGGACGTCCTTTTAAATCATAAAATTGTGTCCATGGATGAATATTAAGAAAGTTAGTAACCTGCCCTTCTATTTCCTCTATCGTTATATATTCATAATGCTGTGGTGTATCCGGACGCATTTTCAGCCAAAGCAAATTCGATGCCTTATTCACCTTAATTCTCCGCAAAATTATATTACGGTTGTGTATGGATTCTGATCCACAGGTAAGACATCCATGACAAAATCCGTAACTGCAATCTTCCACAAGAATCCTTTCATTGGAACCATTTTCCACAGCCGTATCTGCCCACGGTCCTTTTCCTCCTTTTAAAACCACTGCGTCATCATTAACTTCCATATAACAATTTTTAACCAAAACATCGGTACATACATCAATATCCAATGCATCCGTACTGGGTGCTTTTACCGGAGAAGCCGGAGAAAAAATATAACAATTCAAATATTTTACATGATCGCACCGATAAATATGGTTGGTCCAAAAATGGGAATTCTGCAGATGCAGATCCGCTACCAGAACATTTTTACAATTGGACAGATAAATCAGCCGGGGACGCTGCTCATCCTTATTCGTACATGCCGGATTCCATTCCCTTCGCATCCAAAAGGCTTTCCAGGATCTCAGTCCATTTCCATCTATAATCCCGGGACCGCACATGGTAAAACCATCCAAACCATCTGCATTAATAAGTGCGGCGAAATACTTGCATGTCTCTCCTTCTATTCTCGTTTCACAAATCGGATAATCGGAAATATCGTCACTGCCTTTTAACATTCCACCCTCAGAAATATAAAGGTGAACACCTTGTTTAAAAAACAAAGATCCTGTCAAAAAAGTACCTGCGGGTACTACAATCACACCGCCTCCTTCTTTTTCTGCTGTATCAATCAGTGTCTGTATTTCTTTTGTATGAACACATCCGTCATCTAAAATATGATATTCGGTTAGTATATATTTCTTTCCCAATTCTTCCACATTGGGGATATGTATATCATAAAACCAATCATCAATTGGTGTTCCATCCGGAAACTGTTCTGTTCTTTTCATATTTTTATCCTTTCTGTTCATGTTTCATAGAGATTGTATCGTTTCTTTTATCGATGGAAATGGATCAATATTTTCATATTCCACAACCCAATTTCCATCCTTTGGAAAACCAGGAGTTTTTTCCTGACAGCCATCATATCCGGCTGTCATCATGGCAGCAACCAAAAGTAATGATCCATTTCCCGGCAGATACAAAGGTAAATCTTTTCTTGTCATCTGCATATTATTCCCATTTTTTAAATAACGATTCTTAGGACTATCTTTCAAAAGAATATCCACTGCCATTTCTGGTTTTCCCAACCGAATTGCTGTCATCGCCATCATCGCAAAATCCCATCCCCAAAGGGTTACTTCTTCCCAACAATTCAATATCTTTTCCAGCGTATGTTTCATAATTGTTTTATCCACTCGGCCACTATCAATCAAACCAAATGCACCCAGCATGGACGGATGATCCCTATTATATTCTGTAAATGTGTTGGGACAATTTTCATGTGCCAGATAATAGCCATCCTGTTCTTTCATTTGTGCCATATGCTGTGCCACATCCAGCCAGGTCTCGGGGACAGGCTTTTTTAAGCGCACTGCCCACTGTCCAGCAATATGAAGGGCAAAGGACCAATATTCCACTTCAAATGAAGGATTTTTCGTTTCTGTTTCTCTGTGGCATTCCTGTACGGGAATGACCGGCGCACAAATATCATAACATCCCGTTTTTTCATTCCAAACCACATAGTCTGTCATAAAATCTGCTGTTTCCCGAACCAGTTCCCAATATCGCCTGAGAAATGTATCATCCTGAAACTGACGGTATGCCAACTCTAACATGTAAATGATATGAGGCTGCTGCCAGACTAAAAGGGGTGCTACAGGAGAAGGACAATCCACTCCCTCCAATGCGACCATTTTCGGCCATCTGGCACCCCGATATCCATTTCTGGCAGCATTTTCTCTGGCATTGGACAGATGCGCCTGATACCACTTCACACTTTTTTCCATCCTTTCCCCATGATTCCAAAGAGGCAGCCAGGCACAGTGCCATAGATACATTTCTAAATGCATCTTTCCGTACCAACTGTTACAGATCAAACCTGTTTCTTGCGGCGGTGCGGAGCCGGTACAATTGACCGCCATCAAATATTGGGATAAAACAATTCTGCGTTCCAATTCCCATGCTCTTTTGTCCCGGCTCCGATTCAGCCGTATCACTCCCCCTTGTTCCCAGAACTCCCGCCATCCGTTTTTACTTCTATCCATCACTTCCAATGCCATACTTTGTACGGAAATTTCTTTATCTATCCCTTTTATATTTTCAGGAAACTCTATCTTTTTTTTCATTTCGATAACAATGTATAAACATTCTTCCCTTGCTTTGATACTTACATGATGCTTCTTTTCATCCACATGGAATATACCATTTGCATGAATCGCAATTTCATACATGTCCTGATCCAATTCTCTATGTAATAAAATGGTATCGGCATCCTGAAAGACACATTTTGTTATATGCTTTTCCGGTGAACACCAATCGGAAGCTGAAATTTCAGGTGAACCATACGGGAAATCCATGCCTACACATAAACGTCCATCGGATAGCGCATTGCTTTTTATGGAAAAAGCCAGCCGATCCCGTCCCTCTTTGTCACAGGCACTCTCCACCCGGCACATATTGCCCAATACAGAAAATCTGCTTTCCAATATTCCCTCATATAAATGGAGCTCCTGATGAATCGTTTCGACCATGGATGGAGCGAGTTCCTTTTCTTCCCAGAGGAAACCCAGCCGAAATAAATTCAGGCGATGGGGATTTTTTCTGAGCCAATCATAGACATCCTCATTTCCGGGCATTTTTTCCTTGGGATATCTTACTATTCTCTTATTCCATTCATATTCTGTCATAACCAGATCATTTAATGTATACATGGCTTTTTCATCATTTACAGAAGTTGTATGCCATCCCCATTGGGACATTGTACACAATGGCACGATATTGTAATCATGATAAAATGTCTGCATCCCGGTAATATCCGCTGTAAATGCTATTTCTCCATTTCCCACTGTCAAAGGCGACTCTATTTCCAATGATGTTATTTGGGGATTATGAGATTCGATTAATTCTTTTCTATCTATCACGCCGCTTTCCCCCTTTTCTTAGTTCACTATTCTCTCATCCACACCTTCCCAGTGTTCCTTTTCTGCTGCTCCTTCTAAAGATACCTTGTTCCAAATCACTTTCTTTACATTTTTTATAAATACTCCCTGACGGCAGGTGGGAACACACTCCCGCATCATAGCGGCAATTCCCGCTTCTGCATTCGCAGCAAAAGAAATCGTCACCGTATCCATCTCCACTTCCTCCACCTTCTGCTCCGGAAGTCCATAAATACAAACACCTGTATAGTGTGCATCACAACAGACAATATTGGAAAATCGCAATCTTTTAATCTGCGGCGTTCGCTCATCCAAGGGAAGCGGTTTTTGAGAAGCGACATAATCCGACATACCATCCGGATCACAAAAATAAAAGCAATTCACAACAAATGGAGATTTGACACGTTCCATCCGGATTTGATCAAAAGAAATCCCATCCACAATGGAATGCATTCCCCGTCCTCTTCGTGTCTTGATCCGAAGTCCCCGGTCGGTATCCAAAAATAAACACTTTGTGACGGTAACTCCATAAACACCCCCGGATATTTCACTTCCTATGGTGACTGCTCCGTGTCCCTTCTCCATCAGACACTGACGGATGCAGATATCCCGGGAAGGAATCCGATATTGATTTCCCATATAAATTTTCCCGGATTTTATGGCAATACAGTCATCCCCCACACTGAAATGGACTCCTGCAATTTCCACATCCTCACAGGATTCCGGATCAATGCCATCGGTATTATGGGAGAGATCCGGACTTTCCAATGTAATATTATATATTCGGATTTTTTCACTGAAGAACGGATGAATGTTCCAGCTGGGAGAATTTTTTAAGTGAATTCCCTGTATCGTCATGTTTTTACAACGATTAAAAAAGAACATTTTCGGACGATAGGGAGGATAACCATTTTTTTCTTTTACCCACCAGGTTTCAAAATTTCCTCCGCCATCTACAGTTCCCTCTCCGCAGATCACCACATTTTCCACATCAATTCCATTTATAAGACTTGCCATACTGGTAAGAGGATTTCCTTCCCATGTTCCCAAAATATATTCTCCCTGTCCGTCACATGTTTTTATATGGCCGGGCAAAACAGGAAATTCCTCCCGCTGCTGAAATCCCTGCAATATCGCTCCTTTTCCCAGTTCCAGTACGATATCGCTTTTCAAAAACAGATTTCGGATCCGATAAACTCCCGCCGGTATGTACACCCTGCTATGTTTCGGGCAACTCATAATCGCTGTCTGAATCGCAATCGTATCATCGGCATTTCCATCTCCCCTTGCGCCAAACCTGCGCACATTGAGGGTAACATATTCTTCTTCTGTCTCTGTAACAATGGTAAGAATGGTTCCGTTCCTTTTTATCTCAATCTTCTGCCTTGTTTTAGGGCAGAGACCGCCAATCGTAATTACCATATGGTGATCGTTTCTGACAAAGACACCATTGACCCAGATTTCATATGCCTCCGTATAATAGATATCTTCTCCGGGAAGTTCTAAAACCACACTTCTGGCCGTTTTATGAAGTATACTTACTGATTTTTCATCATCCTTTCCTTCATAATCTTCCAATACCGGCAGCTCCAATTCCTCTCCCCATAATTTTCTCAGTTCTTTCCAAATCCCCTCTGCAACCGAATTCAGCAATGTCCCACAGGAACTTTCTTTATTTTCCTCAAACATCCGTTTTGCCTTTGCTGCATATTTGTCACAGGGGATCACTTCCATCCGGCACGCCTTTAAAACTGCCAGGGCCGCCAATGCCCGGTCCATTTTCCGGGTTCCTGTCTGTTCTTCCTTTTTATCTGTTCTCCTCTGTTTTTCCATCTCATGAAAATACTGCTCAATGTTTTGACAAAGCAATACTGCCAGTTCCTGATACCACTCATATATTGCCTCTGCCATTTGTTCCAGTGTATCTGCCAGAATTAATAATGCCCAGCCATGGTGCAGATAAGAAGATGTTTTCCAATCCTTCACAAGCTGACTGTAGTTTGCTTTTTTCCCGTAACACGTATCCACCATGGCAGCAAAAGGCAGAAAAAGAACATGATTTTCTTTCTCTGCCTCTTTTTCCAGAAAGCGGATCTGTTGTTCCACATAATTTTCCATAAATGTTTCTCTTTTATTTCCCGCGATCCGTTCATATTTAAGAGCAAAATCAACTGCTTTTGACAGCAAACCTTCCATTTCATCCATCATATACGTCCCACATCCTCATACTTTTTGCTTTAGTATAGTATCTTCATATCAAAAATGAAATGGACAAAGCTGGAAAAAACAGAACACCTCCGATTTATCCTACAAAAACAACCTTCACTTCTCCCAAAAGTCCCGATGGTTCCTGAACCATGGCCCGGTCAAATCGATTGTCTCCCTTCTCCTTCACAAATGTATTCACCACATGTACTTCCAATTGATTTTCTCTCTGCAAAAGTCCTGATAAATCAAATAGATACGGAGGTACGATTTTACATCCCAAATAGGTACCGTTTATTTTCAATTCACATGTCTCATAGACCTCACCGAGAGATAAATATGCATTCTTTTTCATCTGTTCATCCGTTATTTCAAAAGAAATCCGATAATCCAATCCGCCGGAATATTCGGGAAGGAGATCGGGGGATGAAATATTTCTCAAAGTATGCACATCCTTGAGCTTAAGAGACGCCTCCTTCTTTTCAGCCTGAATCTGCCAAGGGCCATCCAACTGCAAGATTTCACCTTCCGGCAGCATAACAAGCGGTTTCCAGCTGTCTACACATTCCTTTGCTTTTGGATATAGAAAGACGGACTGATAAGATGCCAATGTAAGATAGTAAGAATCTGCTTCCCCTTTTTTTTGCTCCAATTCATAAAAACGATCTTCCATGGCATCATATGCCATCCAATCGTTCCCTTTGGGAAGCGTAATGACAAACTTCCTTTCATGGTGAACATCTTCATTGGTAATAAAATAAGAAGGATGATTCTCTTTATCGTAATGATACACCCGGATCTGCGGTTGATAAGAATCCAGTTTCACATCAAAATATCCCTGCCCTCTCATCCATTCTGCCAGGCTGCCATAGGATAACAACACCGCCTTGCTTTCTTTTAACTTCCGGATCCACGGGCTCTCTTGCTGAAAGTAAATATGCTCCGGATATCCGCTCATAAAAACAATGGGCAATCCTTTTTCTGATAAATCCAGAAGTGTTTGGGCCAGTTTTTGTGAAACAGACTGGACATAAGGAATAATCAATACCTGATAGGATTCCTGATTGATCCATAATTTTTCTCCTGCCACTTTGCTTTTCGTTTCATCCACCAGATAATCTGCCGGAACCACGTCACAGTCCAGCTGATTTTGTGCCAGCTCCTGCACCACCTGCTCAAAGGGTTCATACGTCCCACCCCATTCTGCCTCCGCATGATATAAAACCGCGGCAGTCGCACGATGGATCCCATGGGAGAGACGGTCACAGACACGATTGGCATAGGAAGACCATCTGGAAAAATAGGGCCACTGAGGATTATGACCGCCGGCATAAAAATGGGGCGGGCAGTCGTAATCCGGATATTTTGGTGAAAACGCATGGGGAATCAGGAGATTGATCCCCCGCACACATACATGGTCAGTCAGCCATTTCATCATCTTTAATCCCAACTGCCACCCGTATGCCCCAAAAATCTCACAGATGGTTTCCCCATCCTTTTTCGAATCAATATGGGTTGCTGAGGATGCCATTTTTGAAATTCCCCAATAGAAAAATCGGTTATCCAGGTAACCAAAAGGGGAGGTGAAACGCCCCTCTGTGTGATCCGGCCAGACGTGATAGACTACATCCAAACCTCCACTGTCCATTCCTTCCATCGCGCGGAAGAAATGCCCTGCCCCATATCCCAAACGGGCATGTACTCCATTATCTTCCACCACATGACCGATAAATTTTACCTGATGGGCGCGACACCAGTCCCCAATCTGTCCAGTAAAATTTTGGGCAAACAGTTTTGTCACCGTATCCATATAGCAGTAGTGAACATCTTTGCATACAGCATCTTCATTGCTCCATAAATATGGCAAATATGTCTTAAATTCTTTTCCAAATCTTTGATCCAATGCATCCATCAATTCATGGGAATACGGATATACCACTCCCTTTTTCCACATAGTATCTTCATATCCCGCTGCATTTCCAAATCGGGGTTCATCGCAGAAAAAGCCTTTAATCGTTTTACCAAACTCCTGGGAATAATGCTTATAATGCTCTTCGTAAATGATTTCAATAAATTTTCCCATGGCCTCTTTACTAAGTGGATTGGCATAATTTTTTGTCCATTCCTCACCGCCGTTTCTTGTTTCTACAATGATAAAAATACGCCAGCTGCCCTCCGGGATATCCATCACAATCTTTCCGTCTTGTATCAAAGAGGTAATATCACAAATGGAAGTTTCATCCAGACTTTCTGTCCCATTGTTTCGTTTTGCCAAAAGGACATAGAGCAACTTACTTTCTTCTGTATCTGCAAGATTTTCCACTCCCACCACTGTATTTTTCTTCACCCATGCTCCAATATTAATGGTCGCTTCTTTTCTGGGTCCCATCACATCAATATGATATTCTCCCATATATCGTTTTGTCATTTCCGGATATAATTTTGCTATTTTTCCGGCAGCGACTCCACTGGGATAGCTGCTGTCATCAAAAATCCACACGCCCATATCCCTTTGCTTTGCGGCTTCAATAATGATATCCAGGTCACGCCACCAGCCATAGCTCAAATAATCCGGATGGGGACGTGATTCCACGATAAATTCCCCTACCCCATTTTGATACATCTGTTCAATTTCTTCAACCAAAATCTCTTTTTTCTCACCATGCTGCCAAAACAGAGGTCTTAAATAACGGTTTTCCATTTTTCTCCCCTATCTTTCTTTTTATCGGTTCTATCGATCCAGCGTCACACGTTTTATATCCATTATCTGTGCTATTTTTTCAAAGAGGCTGGCATTATGGCCCACACTCATGGCAAAATGATGGGTGGCTGCTTCTGCAAACCATTCATCCATATATGCATCGGGATCTTTCTTGAATTTCACCGGAGTCTGTGTGTTTCCGATGGTCATGATAGGACCGTCGGTAGCCTCAGCTTCTGTGATAATCAGTTTTAGCTTTCCGTCGTACGTTTGGGTACAAGCCAGGTTTGTAATATCACCTGTACGGACTTTAGCCTCTACCGATACGCCGGATCCCTGCTTTCCATGATATAACTGCATACCTCTCAAAATAGGTTTTCCTTTTGCGATAGCCAAATGGAACGGTCCGTCATGTCCCAGTAAAATCGTTCCGTCTTCATAGTCGGTTACCACAATTTCGCAAAAAGAACCTCCCTTTCCCACAATATCGCATATTTTCATCGCCAGACAAGTCTTCAGATCCCCTTCTCCGGCACAGGGAATTCCAGCTGCTGTCAAAAGAGAATGGCCTACGATAAATCCCCCCTGAAGATCTTCATAATGATTTCCCGGAGCTCCATGATAATAATAGCAAAGAGCATCCAAATCAAATTCCTCCACCATTTTTTCCTGCGCCACAGCAACCTTTGCTGACCAGTTCATCTGTTCCTCTGTAGGCTTTAAAGCCAACGGGTCTGCCGCATTTGTCTCGCTAATGGTAAAAAACGATTCTATTTCCTTCCTCTTCTCTTGTATTTCCTCCTCCGTCACGGTTTGAAGCTGACGATCCAGATCACACATTTCTAAAATCTGCACATAAGCTCCCGTCTGGCCCTGAAACATGGTGAAATCACTGTACATATCCAGCATACCGCCATATGTGTTTCCCAAAAATCCAAACCGTGCTCCTCTAAGATTACATTTTACCCGGGCGGCATCCACCCACTCACCTATTTTTCTCCAGGCTGTCACTGCCTCTTTTCTGTCTGATGTCACTTCATTTGTCATGGAAATTTCCGGTGTATAGTCCATACCCAGAAGTCCATTTATGATATTGCATTTAATGTTGCATCGCTCCAATGCGTTGGCAATTTCCGGAACCGGACAGGCACCGCAATGAGCCAGCCATTCACCGGTTGTGGTTTTTTCATAGTTAATTCTGGTAGTCGGCTGAAGATTCAATAACACAAAAGGTGCCTGGCAGATCTGATGGATCGGCAAAATGGAAGCACTGGTAACGTATGTTCCGGAATGACCAAAAATCAGATCCACATTATTTTGATTAAAGTATTCTCCGGCCCTCATCCCTTCTGTTTCTGAATCTACCAATCCAAAATAAAATACTTCTGCGTTCATTTCTGTTATTTTTTTACTGATAAATGCCCCATATTCCAATAAACGTTCTCTCAATCCTTGAAATTGTCCCCAGTAATGTTTTAATCCCATAGTATATAATCCGATTCTTGGTTTTTTTTGCTCTTTTCTTCTCATCCTTTTCGTTCCTTTCCCAGTATAAAATAGTTTCATTTTCTTTAAGAATACCTTGTTTTCCTGATAAATTCATCCAACTATATTGGGTAAAAATAACAGAATCTTGCCAATTGACATTCCCTTCTTTCTTCTCTATACTGAAGAAAACATGCACTTTTACTATAATTGTTTTATTTTAATGATGCCAGGGTAAAAAGGTCTGAATCCACATGAGCTTGCTCATAAGTGGATGAAAGACCTTGGAACCCGCCCCGATATGAGCATAAAAGTGGGATGTATATCCCACGATATGCGAATATTGGGCAGGATTGTGGGAGTGCGCAGCACGGAACAATCCGTAGGCATCATAGTTGGGGGCTTTTGACCCCAACATCATTTTAACGAAAAGGAGTATAAAAATGAATCAGCCAACAGATTATCATGAACGGTATTCTGCCGGATGGAGCCAAGATTCCATCCGTCTTTTTCACGTTGCCTCCTCTTTTGCAAAGTCTTCCTATTTTTACGTGCAGGAATGTGGTTATTTTCAAACGAATGATACCTATTTTACAGAACGGGAAAATCTAAATTCTTATCTGCTGGTTTACACCTTATCCGGAAAGGGAAAACTTCTTTATCTTGGCAAAGAATATACGTTAAATGTCGGGGACTGCTTTTACATCAACTGTCTGGAAAAACACCATTATCAAACAGAAGAGGGACATAATTGGGAACTCTTATGGATACATTTTAACGGGCCGGTTGCTCTCGGATATTATGAAAAATTTACAGAAAACGGATTTCAGATTATTCATGTACAGGATAACTTTTTTATGGAACGATCGTTTCATCGTGTAATCGCCCTGAATAAAAAACGTATGATTTCATCAGAGCTTCTTACATCCAATGTGATCACTTCCATACTGACAGAATTAACCATTCAATCCATGACAAACAACGCGACTTATATTTTAATTCCCGATACCATCAAACAAGTAATTTTTGACATTGAACACAATTTTAAATCAGATATTTCACTGCAGTCTTTGGCAACAAAACACAACTTGAATAAGTTTCATCTGGCAAAAGAATTTAAAAAATATACAGGAACTACCGTGGTAGAATATATTATCACCAATCGCCTGGCTTACGCCAAAGAGCTCCTGAAATATTCGGATTTATCCATCAGTGAAATCACATTTAAAATTGGAATGAATAATATCAGTCATTTTATCAATCTGTTTAAAACCAGAGAGAATATGACACCTCTGGCCTTTCGAAAACAGTGGAAATAACATTTGCTGTACAAAAAAGCGAAGGATCCGACATATTTTTTCGGTATCACTTCGCTTTTTCTTATTTTTCCTACTTAACGTGTTTTTGAACTTTTTTCAATTTCTTTTATCCGCTGCTCCATTTTTTCTGTTACATCAGGATGAATCTGTGCCACATTTTCTCTTTGTCCCACATCATATTCCATATTGTATAACTGCGGATCCCGGGAATTTCCTAATTCCGTATTGGTGTAAAGTTCATACTCCGGTCCGTCAGAAGCAGGAAGATATGTCCATTTTCCCTGACGCAAAAAATATCCTTTATCTTCCGATTCAGCAAAAATTTCTGTTCGTCCCTTCACTGTTTTCCCCAAAAGTACGTCCAGCATATCCTGGCTATCCACAGCCCAATCCTCCAAATCCACATGCAGCATCTTTGCAAACGACGCGGCAAAATCGACCTGACTCACCAGTGCATGGGATTTTGAAGGTGCAATATGCGATTTCCACGATACAATCATAGGTACACGGGCTCCACCCTCAAACCGGCTGTATTTTCCACCACGCAAAGGACCTGCCGGATGATGGAATGCCATTCGATTTTGGCGTACTGCATCATCCATATAGCCATCATCCAAAACAGGACCATTGTCACTGGAAAAAATAACAATCGTATTCTCCAACAGATTTTCCTGTTTCAGATATGCCATTAATTCACCGACACAATAATCCATCTCAGCAATAACATCTCCCCTCGGTCCCAAACCGCTCACACCGACAAACCGTTCATTAGGTACACGGGGAACATGGGGCTGATGAAGGGCATAATATAAAAAGAACGGTTTTTCTTTTTCTTCTCCGATAAACCCCTTTGCTTCTTCCAGAAAACGCTCTGCCAGATCTTCATCTCTCCAAACGGCTTTTTTTCCACCACGCATAAATCCTATCCGACCCACTCCGTTTACAATACTATTATCATGTCCATGACTGTGAAGCATGCGCAACAGCTCGGGATTTTTCTTAGATGTCACAATATCATCAAAAGGACATTCTTTTTCATAAGAAACTTCAATAGGATCTGTCGCATCCAGATTTTCCACCAGGCGATTTTTTAAATATACACAGGGAACTCTGTCATTGGTCGCCGGGAAAATATACGAATAATCAAACCCCACATCATTGGGGGTATGACTGATCTCCTTATTCCAATCCAGATCATTATTTCCCAGTCCCAAATGCCACTTTCCTACGACTGCCGTCCGATAACCGGCTTTTTTGAAAATTTTTGGTAATGTCCCCTTTTCTTTTTCTATGATGCAAGGAGCATTTCCCGGCAGAATACGCGTATTCGGGTTACGAAACGGATATTCTCCCGTCAAAATACTATATCTTGCCGGTGTACAAACTGCCGATGTGGAATAGCCATCACAGAATTGGACACCATGTTCCAATAAAGCATCAATATTAGGCGTCTCAACACCTACTCCTCCATAACACGACAAATCCCCGTATCCCAAATCGTCTGCCAAAAGCAAAATCACATTAGGTCTGTTCACAATACTCACCCTCCATTTCTTCAAATACTCATCTCTTATTTTCTTTTTTATCTCTTTGATTTTACTATAACATCTTTCAGCAAAAACTCAAGTTTTTTATAACTTTTCCACAGTTAATTGGCCTCTTATTACATCTCGTATATGTGCCTAAATTCTTGTAACTTTTTCTTAAAAAAGATGTACTTTTTTTTCAATATGTATTATTATTAATACATAACATTTTTTTGAACGAAACGATTCGACTTACTACAGAAACGGGCTATGCCGATCATTCCGGCATCCCAACTATTTATCAGGAGGCTTTTTATACTATGTGTGACTCGTCTTATGATATTACTTACTCAGACTTAAATCCTACCCTGCTTTTTGCCGGAAAGAACTATGCACACGAAACCAAACCCCCTCATTGCCACGATCATACCGAGATTATTTGTATATTATCGGGAAAAGAGCAATATTACATTGACGGAGAAATTTTTAATGTATCTACCGGAGATATCATCATCATTAATCCTGGTGTTATGCACAGCAGCATTGTTCCCAATGAGGATGATCCTGCCCTTTTGTTCTTTACCGGATTTACCAACTTTCACTTTCGGGATATGGAACCCAATAAAATTTATCAACCGGACGGTTCGGTTATTTTACATACAAACAGCCAGGTTCGCCAGGATATTATCGGACTCTGTCTTCGTATGGTTGCTGAACGCTACTCCGATCAGGTGGGACAATATTTTATGCAGAAAACTTACCTTATTCAGCTTCTATTGCTGATTATTCGACAAATTGTTTCACGTCCCGAACATCAGGCAGAAACCTGCCGGTTTGAATCTTATCACAAAACTTATGTGGTCAATGAGATCCGTAACTATCTCAATGCCCACTATACAGAAAAAATTTCTCTGGATCTGATTGCCAAAAATATGTATTTAAGTTCTGCCTATATTTCAAAAATATTTAAAGAAGAAACAGGGGAACCTCCCATCAATTATCTCATTAAACTGCGTTTGGAAAAAGCCAGGGAACAATTGGAAAGCCATGGGGAGGACAGTGTAAAAACAATTTCCAACAGTGTGGGATATGATGATGTATATTATTTTAGTAAACTGTTCAAAAAATATTATGGAATGTCACCATTGAATTACAAATCCAATTATCGTAAAATCAGTTAACCGTAAAAAGGGGATGTCGGATAAATCCGATTTTCAACCCCTAGTACTTTAAGAGGAGACGGTCCTGTAAAATTCAGGCTTTTTCAAAGCCTTAAATTAAAACAGGACCGTCTCCTCTTTTCAGTGTTTCCTATTTTGGGGCGCA
>JAPFDH010000093.1 GCA_026169045.1 Lachnospiraceae bacterium
ACGAAGATGATTTATTTGCCGATGAGGCTGGTGTAGAAGGTTTTTACATCTTCTAACCGGTATCATCTTATTCTTGTGCCCGACTTTGTGCGGGCTCTTTTCATTTATAGTTTCAATAAAAATCGAACTTTCCTATAAAGTAAAAAAAATGTATCATCTATCCCATCAGATAGATGATACATTTGATTTCCCAAAATACCATGATTTCATTGCCGAATCATACGATATCCCACCCCTATATGCGTCTGGATATATTTGGGTTCTGCTGAATTTTGTTCAATTTTTTTTCTTAAGGTTGCCATAAATACACGTAAAGATGAGGCATCATCAGAAAAACTATTTCCCCATACTTCTTTTAAGATGTAATTATGAGTCAAAACGCGGCCTGTATTTTTAGCTAAAACACAAAGCAGCCTATATTCAATAGGTGTAAGATGAATTTCCTTATTGTCCATATAGGCGCAGCCTGCAGAATAATCAATAGAAAGTCTTCCGTTTTGGTACACACTTTTTTGTGGTGCCAGACTGGCATCATCCAACTGCCTCCGGCGCAATGCCGCGCGCAGACGGGCTAAAAGTTCGTCAATGCTAAACGGTTTTGTTAGATAATCATCTGCTCCAGTATCCAATGCTTCTACCTTATCATTATCTTCACTCCGTGCACTCACTACGATAATTGGAACGGCACTCCACCCCCGAATCTTCTGGATAATTTCTACTCCATCCATATCTGGCAGTCCAAGATCCAAAATAATAACATCAGCATTATAAGAGGTTGCTTCCATTAAACCAACTGCGCCTGTTTGTGCGGTATGATATTGATAATCTTGCATTTCCAACGTTGTTCGTATTAAATTGGTGATTGCGGAATCATCTTCAATCACAAGAATTCTCGGTTTATTCATAATCTAAATTCACTTCCTCCAACGGTAATGTAAAATAAAATATAGCCCCCTGAGGATCATTATCAGTAACAGAAATAGTTCCACCGTGAGCATCTATAATTGATTTACAAAGGCTTAGACCAAGACCTAAACCTCTTCGGCTATCTGATTTTCCAATACCAGCTGTATAAAACATATCAAACAAATGTTTTTTTGCCTCATCTGATATTCCTGGTCCGTCATCTGAAATCCGAATACATACCATATTTTCCTGTTTTTCTGCTGAAAGAATGATACGAGAACCTTCCGGCGTATATTTAATAGCATTATTCACAATATTGATAATAACCTGAACAATCAAACGCACATCCATTCTGGCCATAAGAAGATCATCCTCCAGTTCCACAGATATATTGTGCTGTGAAGATTTACGGTCTACATGAGAAAGTGCTTCTCGGAATACCT
The DNA here is from genome assembly GCA_026169045.1 of Lachnospiraceae bacterium. Taxonomy (GTDB): domain Bacteria; phylum Bacillota; class Clostridia; order Lachnospirales; family Lachnospiraceae; genus Fimimorpha. Next base: position 1,350 of record JAPFDH010000093.1, read on the forward strand.
CATCAATCAACTCGGCTTCGATTTGAAGTTCCATGGTACCGTTTTCAATTCTAGTAATAGATAACAAATTCTCTGTAAGATTTACCAACCACATCGAATCATCATAGATAGCGTTGTACATCTCCTGCCTTTCTTTTTCTTTTAATGCGATATTCTTTTCCATCAGAATCATAGCATTCCCACTAATACTGGTAAGAGGTGTTCGAAGATCATGGGATATCGCCCGCAGCAAATTAGAACGAAGGCGCTCTCTCTGTGTTTCCATTTCAATAGCCTGCTTTTCAGCACGCAGCCGTCGTCTTTCTAATGTCAGTCCACACTCATTCAGCAATGAAACCATCATATTTTTTTCAAACGCATCCAATGGTGGATAATATCTGGCTGGTATTCCAATAATTCCCATAACTTCTTGATTGCCACGAATAGACAAATACAAATTCTGTGCATGGGAAAGTGTATTCGTCCCCGCACCAGCATGTTTGTTATTCGTTACTACCCAATCTGCAACACCCATTTCCTCCGCTGTAATACTTCTAAGAAGTTCCCCCATTTGTTCTTTTGGAGTGACCTGAAACGAAATTTCCCGGCCTTTTCCTGCCAAAGAATAAAGTATCGGGCGGTTTAAAAGCTTGTTAATCTGTTCCGCAACAAGTTCTATCGTTTCCTGTTCATCCCGGCCTTGCTGCATTTTTTGACTACTGTTCATAAGAAGTTCCATATAATATGCTTTTTGTGCCGATTGACGCGCCTGCTTGCGCACACGGGTTGCCAATGTACATGAAATAATACTAGCAACCAGCATAATAAAAAAAGTAACCGGATAATCTGGATCTGCAGCTAAAAGTGAAAACCGCGGTACTGTAAAAAAATAATTGAAAAAAACCACACTAAGCAGAGATGCGATTACTCCATACAGATATCCATGTGTCCAAACTGCAGTCAGTAAAACACCCAAAATATAGATGGTAATAATATTGGCTTCGCGTAACCCCCAAATATAAAATGCGAAACTAATCAGAGTCGCTGCAATAGTAATCAGTAACGTTTTTATTAAATCCTTCCAACGAAACTTCTCATCTTCATCTCTTCCAGATAATGAAAACTTCTTTTTATAGATAGGCTGGGAATCAGGAATAATATAAATATCAATATCACTCGCCAGATTAGTCAATTTATCTGCCAAAGTTTTATTCCTGATTCCCCAAACAATCTGATGATTGGTTCGTCCCAGAACGATCTTTGTAACGCCGCTTACTTTTGCATACTCAGCAATTTGTCCTGCCGGATCTTCTCCATACACGGTAGTAATCTGCGCCCCGAGCTGTTCTGCCAGACGCATATTGTCCCGTAACCGTTTCAAGCTTTCCCCCTTCAATTCTTTTGTTTCCGAGGTCTCTACAAACAATGCTGTAAATCCACTATGGAAAGCTTCTGCCATTCGCGCTGCCATTCGAATTACTTTTGCATTGGAAGGTGAACTGGAAAGACAAATCAGGATATGTTCCCCGGCTTTTGCTGCTCTCTCATTCCCTTCCTTCTGTGCATTTCTACTTAATCGATCCGCGGTACGACGAAGTGCAATTTCTCGCAAAGCTGCCAAATTTTCTTTTGTAAAAAAATGATTCAATGCTCGATTTGCCTGATCTTTTCGATATACTTTCCCTGATTGCAAACGTAAAATCAAATCATCTGGTTCAATATCCACGAGTTCTACTTGATATGCCGAATCAAACACATAATCCGGAATACGTTCACTGACAGCAACCTGCGTAATAGAAGCCACTAAATCATTAAGTGATTCCAAATGCTGAACATTAATGGTCGTATATACATTAATTCCAGCCCGCAAAAGTTCTTCTACATCTTGATAACGCTTTGTATGACGACACCCGGCTGCATTACTATGCGCCAATTCATCTACGAGCATAATTTGCGGATGCCGTTTCAATGCTGCATCCAAATCAAATTCCTTTAATTGTATTCCTTTATATTCTACCAATTTATTAGGAAGCTGCTCTAATCCATCCAATAGAGCTAATGTATCTGGTCTCGTATGGCGTTCAATATATCCAACAACGACATCATCACCTTGCTCACTGGCTCTTCGCGCAGCTTTCAACATTGCATACGTTTTTCCCACACCAGCAGCATAACCAAAAAATATTTTTAGACTTCCTTGTTTTTTTTCCTCTGACTGGGTCTGGTTTACGGTATTCACTTCAATATCACCTGCCTTTTTCTCTTTTTATTCTATCATGTTCGATCTTTTTTAAATGTAAAGATATCAGCCTTTATATTAAAATTACATTAAGGCAATCTTTCTCTTCGCATTATCCTGTCTTTCTCCATGCACACAATCTCCTTTTATTGACAAAGTTATTTCAGCATGTACAATAAATGTATGCATAAAGAAATGAGGTATAAATATGATTTTCTATTTTTCAGGAACCGGCAATTCAGCTTGGTGCGCAAAACAGCTGGCTCATCTCATGGATGATCAAGCCTATGATATTACTACTTTAACAGAAATACCAGATATTCAAAACGCCAAACAAATTGGATTTGTATTTCCCGTCTATGCCTGGGGTACACCGGCACCCATGACAGAATTTGCAAAAAAATTAGAGCACATAAAGACGTTTACATTTGGCGTCTGTACCTGCGGTTCAGAATCCGGAAAAACCATGCAACATTTTTCTAAAATTTATCCACTGGATAGCAGTTACAGTCTGGTAATGCCTAATAACTATATTATAGGAGCAGATATCGAAAATGAAAATGTGATCCTGGAAAAAATCGATATTGCCCGAAAAGAACTGAAAAAAATTTCTCAGGAAATTTTACAGCACAAAAGAGGATATCACGTTCTGGAAGGTTCCTGGGCTAAACTAAAATCCAATCTGGTGAACGTTGGCTTCAACACATTTGCCAGAAGCACCAAACCATTTTGGACTACAGCTGCATGTAACCAATGCGGTATATGTGCCGCAAACTGTCCGGCATTTGCAATTACTCTGAGCGAAAAAGGACCCATATGGAAAAAAACCTGTTTCCAATGTATGCGATGCCTGAACGCATGCCCCAATCAGGCCATCCAATATGGAAAATCCACAGAAGGCAAAGGTCGCTACATCATTCAGCACTATCTCCCTTCCGATGAATATTAATTCTCCAACTATAAAATACTCTTTTGTTATTCTGTAAAAAAGGGGATGTCGGATAAATCCGATTTTCAACCCCTAGTACTTTAAGAGGAGACGGTCCTGTAAAATTCAGGCTTTTTCAAAGCCTTAAATTAAAACAGGACCGTCTCCTCTTTTCAGTGTTTCCTATTTTGGGGCGC
>JAPFDH010000065.1 GCA_026169045.1 Lachnospiraceae bacterium
AATTTCTTCATAATAGTCGGTAAAGATTCTTTGTAAAATATTCATAACTCTATTATGCATGAAAATGAAAAAAAAGAAACCCCTAACCCCTCAAGATTGAGGGGAAGGGGAGTTGAATAGGCGAAGCCTATTTTTTATGCAAAAAAAATTGGAAAAAAGTACTTGCATTTTGTTTGGAAATATGATAGAGTAATACATGCTGTGGCATGATAGCTGTGAAGCGTGAGGTTGCCGTCTGAAAATGACGGGTGTTCCGTGGAGCGAATGTCAAGTTAGGAAACTGGCGACAAGTCACTGTACAATTTAGATCTACAAGTTGCGTAGGGATGACGTGTGTTCGTAAGAAAGATACACACGGGCAAGTGTACAGTCACCGCTTGTCGTACTTAGGAATTGTGTGAAGGAAATGGCTTCACATCTCCCCGAAGAAAATATGGGGATGAAAAGTGCGAAAAGGAGGCGACTTTTTTTATGGCAAGTCAAGTAATGAGAATCACCCTGAAGGCTTATGATCATCAGCTCGTAGATCAGTCCGCAGGTAAAATTGTTGAAACTGTAAAGAAAACTGGATCAAAGGTGAGCGGACCGGTTCCGTTGCCTACTAAGAAGGAAGTAGTTACCATTCTTAGAGCGGTTCACAAATATAAGGATTCCAGAGAACAGTTTGAACAGAGAACACATAAGAGACTGATTGATATTGCATCTCCAAGCCAGAAGACAGTAGATGCTCTGTCCCGTCTGGAAATGCCAGCTGGTGTTTATATCGACATCAAGATGAAGCAGAAATAAAAATAGTAAAGATGTTTCAAGAGCCGTAAGGCAGTGATGAAAGTAAGAATCCTGAATTGGTTAATATAGAAGCAACAAAGACGTTTGCTCACTTTGTTCCACTTATATCAACTGTTCTAGGATGATTGCACAGCTTAAGTCCGTATGGACGGTGTAATCCGCTGTAGATTAACAGGAGGTAAAAAGATGAAGAAAGCGATTTTAGCAACTAAAGTCGGAATGACACAGATCTTCGACGAAAACGGTACATTCGTACCAGTTACTGTATTGCAGGCTGGTCCTTGTGTGGTAACACAGGTTAAGACAGTTGAAAATGACGGATACAGCGCAGTACAGGTTGGTTTTGTTGACAAGAGAGAAAAGTTAGTAAACAAGCCGGTTAAAGGCCACTTTGACAAGGCTGGTGTTTCTTACAAGAGATATGTAAGAGAATTTAAACTGGAAGATGCTGAAAACTACTCCGTAAAGGATGAGATTAAGGCTGATGTTTTTGCAGCTGGTGATAAGATCGATGCAACAGCAATCTCCAAAGGTAAAGGTTTCCAGGGTGCTATTAAGAGACATGGTCAGCACAGAGGACCTATGGCTCACGGTTCTAAGTTCCATCGTCATGCAGGTTCCAACGGTTCTGCTACAACACCAGGAAAGGTGTTCAAAGGAAAGAAAATGGCAGGACATATGGGACATGTGAAGGTTACAATCCAGAATCTGGAAGTTGTAAGAGTAGACGCTGAGAATAATCTGATTCTGGTTAAGGGATCTGTACCGGGACCAAAGAAGTCTTTAGTAACACTGAAAGAAACAGTAAAGACAGTTCGCTAATGTCTTTATAGGAAAGGAGGAACACACAGATGTCAAAAGTATCTGTTTACAATATGCAGGGTGCCCAGGTTGGCGAAATGGAACTGAATGATGCAGTATTTGGCGTAGAAGTGAATGAGCACCTGGTAAAGATGGCAGTAACAAATATCCTGGCAAATAAGCGTCAGGGAACACAGAAAGCAAAGACCCGTTCCGAAGTATCCGGTGGTGGAAGAAAGCCATGGAGACAGAAGGGAACTGGCCATGCAAGACAGGGATCCACAAGATCACCTCAGTGGACAGGCGGCGGTGTTGTATTTGCACCAACTCCAAGAGATTATACCTTCAAATTAAATAAGAAAGAAAGAAGACTGGCTCTGAAGTCTGTTCTGACAAGCAAAGTACAGGAAAACAAGTTCATCGTTCTGGATGAATTAAAGATGGATGAAGTTAAGACAAAGAAATTTGTGGAAGTGATGAACAACTTAAAGGTTGCTAATGCACTCGTAGTTGTACCGGAAAATGATGCAAATGTAGTTCTGTCAGCAAGAAATGTTGCATCTGTAAAGACTGCTTCCGTAAATACAATCAATGTATATGATGTTTTGAAATATGATACTGTAGTTGCTACAAAGGCAACTGTAGAAGCAATTGAGGAGGTGTATGCATAATGGCTAACGTACAGTATTACGATGTCATCCTCAAACCGGTTGTTACCGAAAAGAGTATGGATGCAATGGCAACCAAAAAGTATACATTCCTGGTTCATCCGGAAGCAAACAAGGCAATGATTAAAGAAGCCGTTGAAAAAATGTTCCCGGGAACAAAGGTAGCTGGTGTAAACACCATGAACCTGGATGGAAAGAAGAAGAGAAGAGGCGCTGTAGTCGGAATGACAGCTAAGAGAAAGAAAGCAATCGTTCAGTTGACAGAAGATAGCGCAGATATCGAAATTTTCGAAGGACTGTAAGATTTCGATAACAGATATACGCAAACAAGCGTGATAATAAATTGAGTAAAGGAGAACACATCATGGGAATCAAAAAGTATAACCCATATACACCTTCCAGAAGACAGATGACAGGTTCTGATTTCTCTGAAATCACAAAGACAACTCCTGAGAAGTCTTTAGTTGTTTCTTTGAAGAAGAATGCTGGTCGTAACAATCAGGGTAAAATCACTGTCAGACATCAGGGCGGTGGTTCCAGAAGAAAATATAGAATTATCGACTTTAAGAGAAATAAGGATAACATTCCGGCAACGGTATTATCCATTGAATATGATCCAAACAGAACAGCTAATATCGCTCTGATCTGCTATGCAGACGGACAGAAGGCATACATCCTTGCTCCTCAGGGATTAAAGGTTGGCCAGAAAGTTATGAGCGGTGAGCATGCAGAGGCAAAAACAGGTAACTGCCTGCCATTAGCCATGATTCCAGTTGGTGCTCAGATTCATAATATCGAATTATATCCGGGTGCAGGTGCACAGATGGTTCGTTCCGCTGGTGTTGCTGCACAGTTGATGGCAAAGGAAGGAAAGTATGCTACACTTCGTCTGCCATCCGGTGAGATGAGAATGGTTCCGATTAACTGCCGTGCTACCATCGGTGTTGTAGGAAATGGTGAACATTCCCTGATCAACATTGGTAAAGCTGGTCGTAAGCGTCACATGGGTATCAGACCTACTGTTCGTGGTTCTGTTATGAACCCGAATGACCATCCACATGGTGGTGGTGAAGGTAAGACTGGTATTGGTCGTCCAGGTCCATGTACACCATGGGGAAAACCAGCACTTGGTTTGAAGACCAGAAAGAAGAACAAGCAGTCTAACAAGTTAATCGTAAGAAGAAGAAACGGTAAAGGCTTAGTATAAGCCCCGATCACAGATAGGTATAAGGAGGTTAGAACCTATGGCTCGCTCACTGAAAAAAGGACCATTTGCAGACGAATCTTTATTGAAGAAGGTTGAAGCTATGAATGCGGCTAATCAGAAACAGGTTATTAAGACCTGGTCTCGCCGTTCCACAATCTTCCCAATGATGGTTGGTCATACAATCGCCGTTCATGATGGCAGAAAGCATGTTCCGGTTTATATCACAGAAGATATGGTTGGACATAAGCTGGGTGAATTCGTTGCTACCAGAACGTATAGAGGTCATGGAAAAGACGACAAAAAGTCCGGAAGATAATTGATAGTTTGAAAGGAGGCAATTAAGTCATGGCAAAAGGACATAGATCCCAAATCAAGAGAGAAAGAAATGCTCAGAAAGACACAAGACCGTCCGCAAAATTGTCTTATGCTAGAGTGTCTGTTCAGAAAGCATGCTTCGTATTAGATGCCATTAGAGGCAAGGATGTTACATCCGCACTTGGTATTGTAACTTACAATCCTAGATATGCTTCTACTTTAATAAAAAAATTATTGGAATCAGCAATTGCAAATGCTGAGAACAACAATGGAATGAGTGTTGAGAAATTGTACGTAGAGGAATGCTACGCAAACAAGGGACCGACAATGAAAAGAATTCAGCCAAGAGCGCAGGGCAGAGCTTACAGAATCGAAAAGAGAACAAGCCATATTACGATTGTGTTGAATGAGAGATAAAGAAGGAGGCCAATATGGGACAGAAAGTTAATCCTCATGGTATCAGAGTCGGTGTCATCAAAGACTGGGACTCAAAATGGTATGCGGAAGCTGATTTTGCAGATAATCTGGTAGAAGATTACAATATCAGAACATTCTTAAAGAAGAAGTTATACAGCGCAGGAATCTCCAGAATTGAAATTGAAAGAGCTTCCGATCGTGTGAAAGTTATTATCTATACAGCTAAGCCAGGTGTTGTCATCGGTAAGGGTGGCGCAGAGATCGAAAAGATCAAAGGTGAAGTTGCTAAGTTTACAAGCAAGAAATTATTTGTTGATATAAAAGAAGTTAAGAGACCAGACAAGGATGCACAGCTGGTAGCTGAAAATATTGCAGCACAGTTGGAAAACCGTATTTCTTTCCGTCGTGCTATGAAGTCCACCATGTCCAGAACAATGAAGGCTGGAGCAAAGGGTATTAAGACTAGCGTATCCGGTCGTTTGGGTGGAGCAGATATGGCTCGTACAGAATTCTATAGCGAAGGAACAATTCCGCTGCAGACATTAAGAGCAGATATTGATTATGGTTTCGCTGAAGCAGATACAACCTATGGTAAGATCGGTGTTAAGGTTTGGATCTACAAGGGCGAAATTCTTCCAACAAAGTCTAATAAGGAAGGGAGCGATAAATAATGTTAATGCCAAAGAGAGTAAAACGCCGTAAGCAGTTCCGTGGCAGCATGGCAGGTAAGGCGTTAAGAGGTAACACAATTTCCAATGGTGAATATGGTATTGTCGCTTTGGAACCGGCATGGATCAAATCAAATCAGATCGAAGCAGCCCGTATCGCTATGACACGTTATATCAAGCGTGGTGGTAAGGTTTGGATCAAGATTTTCCCAGATAAGCCTGTAACAGCAAAACCGGCTGAAACTCGTATGGGTTCCGGTAAAGGCTCCCTGGAATATTGGGTAGCCGTTGTAAAGCCAGGCCGCGTAATGTTCGAAATTTCCGGCGTACCGGAAGAGGTAGCAAAGGAAGCATTACGTCTTGCAACACACAAGTTACCAGTGAAATGTAAAGTGGTTTCACGTGCAGACTTAGAAGGCGGTGATAACAGTGAAAATTAATAAGTATGTAGAAGATTTAAAGACAAAATCAGCTGCAGAATTAAATGAAGAATTAGTAGCTGCTAAAAAGGAATTATTCAACCTGAGATTCCAGAATGCAACAAATCAGTTAGATAATACAAGCAGAATTAAGGATGTTCGTAGAAACATTGCTAGAATTCAAACCATTATCACGGAGATGTCCAGATAATAGAAAGGGGTAACGACAGTGGAAGAGAGAAATCTTAGAAAAACCCGTACAGGTAAAGTTGTCAGCGATAAGATGGATAAGACAATCGTTGTTGCTGTTGAAGATAACGTAAAACACCCAGTAATCGGAAAGATCGTAAAGAGAACTTACAAGTTAAAGGCTCATGACGAAGAAAATACCTGCAAGATCGGTGATACCGTAAGAGTTATGGAAACCAGACCATTATCCAAGGATAAGAGATGGAGACTTGTAGAAGTTATTGAAAGAGCTAAATAATTTCGTGAACCAAATCAGATTTGAGATTGGAAAGGAGTATAGGCATGATTCAGCAGGAATCCAGACTTCAGGTTGCTGATAATACAGGTGCAAAGGAATTACTGTGCATCCGTGTTATGGGCGGATCTACAAGAAGATATGCAAATATCGGTGACATCATCGTTGCTTCCGTTAAAGATGCAACACCAGGCGGTGTTGTAAAGAAAGGTGATGTTGTAAAGGCCGTTGTTGTCCGTACTGTAAAAGGCGCTCGCCGTAAAGACGGATCTTATATTAAGTTCGATGAGAATGCAGCAGTTATTATCAAAGATGATAAAAACCCAAGAGGAACACGTATTTTTGGACCAGTAGCAAGAGAGTTAAGAGAGAAGCAGTTCATGAAGATTGTTTCTTTAGCACCAGAAGTATTATAAGGAGGGTGTCAACTGTGGCAAGCAAGATTAAGAAGGGCGATACTGTAAAAGTTATCGCTGGAAAAGATAAAGATAAAGAAGGCAAAGTATTAGCAGTAGATACCAAAAAGAACACCGTATTAGTTGAAGGTGTAAATATGGTAACAAAGCATACAAAGCCAAGCGCAGCAAACCAGCAGGGCGGAATCGTTACAAAGGAAGCACCAATTCATGTATCCAATGTAATGTATAGTGCAAAAGGTCAGGCTGTAAGAGTTGGATTTTCTTTCAAGGATGGAAAGAAAGTTCGTATCAATAAGAAGACTGGCGAAGTGATTGATTAATCGTAGAGAGGAGGTCCAGCAAGTTGAGTAGATTAAAAGATATGTATAAGAACGAAATCGTAGATGCGATGATTAAGAAGTTCGGATATAAGAATATCATGGAAGTGCCGAAGTTAGACAAGATCGTCATTAACATGGGTGTTGGTGAAGCAAAAGAAAATGCAAAGCTCCTCGATGCTGCTGTTAAGGAAATGGAAACGATCACAGGTCAGAAGGCTGTTACAACAAAGGCAAAGAAATCTGTCGCTAACTTCAAAATCAGAGAAGGTATGCCAATCGGATGTAAGGTTACTCTTCGTGGAGAAAGAATGTATGAGTTCGCAGATCGTCTGATCAATCTGGCTCTGCCACGTGTACGTGACTTCAGAGGTGTAAGTGCAAACTCATTTGATGGAAGAGGAAACTATGCTCTGGGTATTAAAGAACAGTTAATTTTCCCTGAAATTGAATACGATAAGGTTGATAAGACAAGAGGTATGGATGTTATTTTCGTAACAACCGCAAAAACAGATGAGGAAGCTCGTGAATTATTGACATTATTCAATATGCCATTTCAGAAATAATATAGGAGGGAAAATCCATGGCTAAGACTTCAATGAAAGTTAAGCAGTCACGTAAGGCTAAGTTCTCTACACAGGAATACAATCGTTGTAGAATTTGTGGTCGTCCACATGCTTATTTAAGAAAATACGGAATCTGCAGAATCTGCTTCCGTGAATTAGCATACAAGGGCCAGATCCCAGGCGTTAAGAAAGCCAGCTGGTAATCGATAGTTTGAAAGGAGGACAACAAAATGACAATGAGTGATCCAATCGCAGATATGCTTACAAGAATTCGTAATGCAAATACTGCTAAGCATGATACAGTAGATATTCCTGCTTCCAAGATGAAGGTAGCAATCGCTGACATCCTGTTAAAGGAAGGATATATTGCAAAATACGATATCGTAGAAGACGGTAATTTCAAGACAATTCGTATTGTATTAAAGTACGGTAAAGATAAAAATGAAAAGATCATCACAGGTCTTAAGAGAATTTCCAAACCAGGTCTTCGTGTTTACGCCAACACAGAAAACCTGCCAAAAGTACTGGGTGGTTTAGGTGTTGCAATCATCTCTACTAACCAGGGCGTTTTAACAGATAAAGAAGCTAGAAAGCTGAATGTAGGTGGAGAAGTATTAGCGTTTATTTGGTAATTTTATGACACACGCGGGTGCATTGTAAAAAATGTATAAAGCGGAGAAAATAAGCGCAATTTTTGAGAAGATAAGTGCATGAGGAGAGAGATCCTTATGTAAACTGTCTTACAGGTAAATAGAACACGAGTATCCCGGCAGATACCAGTCAGAATGGCTTTTGCCGGGACACCATGAAAAATAGGAGGTACGGGCATGTCACGTATAGGAAGAATGCCAATCGCGGTTCCTGCAGGCGTAACTGTAGAGATTGCAGAAAATAATAAAGTGACTGTAAAGGGTCCAAAGGGAACATTGGAAAGAGTATTACCGGCTGAAATGGAAATCAAGAAAGACGGTGAAGAAATCGTTGTTTCCAGACCAAATGATTTAAAGAGAATGAAGTCCTTACATGGCTTAACAAGAACTCTGATCAACAACATGATCGTTGGTGTAACACAGGGATATGAAAAAGCTCTGGAAATCAATGGTGTTGGTTACAGAGGACAGAAGCAGGGTAAGAAGTTAATCCTTTCCTTAGGTTATTCCCATCCGGTAGAGATGGAAGATCCAGAAGGCATCGAGACTGTTATGGATGGTCAGAATAAGATCATCGTAAAGGGTATCGACAAAGAAAAAGTTGGACAGTTTGCGGCTGAAATCAGAGAAAAGAGAATGCCAGAGCCATACAAGGGCAAAGGTATCAAGTATGTTGAAGAAACAATCAGACGTAAAGTTGGTAAGACTGGTAAGAAATAATAATAAGGAGAGTGAGAAAGAATGGTTAGTAAGGTATCAAGAACAGAAGTTCGCCAGGAAAAGCATAGAAGACTTCGCAGACACATCAATGGTACAGCAGAAAGACCACGTTTGTCCGTGTTTAGAAGCAATAATCATATGTATGCACAGATCATCGATGATACAGTTGGCAAGACCCTTGTATCAGCTTCTACTCTTCAGAAAGATGTTAAGGCTGAACTGGAAAAAACCAACGATGTTGCAGCAGCAGCATACCTTGGAACTGTAATCGGTAAGAGAGCAGTTGAAGCCGGCATCAAGGCTGTTGTATTTGACAGAGGCGGTTTCATTTACCAGGGAAAGATTCAGGCATTAGCAGATGCAGCTCGTGAAGCTGGTCTGGAATTCTAGTCTAGGAGGAGAACAAATGAAACGTGAAATAATTGATGCTAGCCAGTTAGAGTTAGAAGAAAGAGTAGTATCAATCAAGCGTGTCACTAAAGTAGTAAAGGGTGGACGTAACTTCCGCTTTTCCGCTTTAGTAGTTGTTGGTGATAGAAACGGACACGTTGGTGTTGGAGTTGGTAAGGCTGCTGAAATCCCGGAAGCAATTCGTAAGGGTAAGCAGGACGCTGAAAAGAAACTGATCTCCGTGCCGATTGATGAAATCGGAAGTATTCCACATGACTTCCTTGGAAAATTCGGAAGTGCTACCGTATTGTTAAAGAAGTCTCCAGATGGTACTGGTATCATCGCTGGTGGTCCGGCTCGTTCCGTATGTGAACTTGCAGGTCTGAAGAATATCCGTACCAAGTGTCTGGGATCCACAAACAAGCAAAATGTAGTTTTGGCTACCATTGCAGGTTTGTCCAGTTTGAAGACTCCTGAAGAAGTGGCTAAACTTCGCGGCAAGTCTGTAGAAGAGATTTTAGGCTAAGGAGGAGAAAACGATGGCAAATAAGTTGAAAGTTACATTGGTGAAATCCCCAATCGGTGCTGTTCCAAAGCATAGAAAGACAGTGGAAGCATTAGGACTTCACAAGGTATATAAGTCTGTGGAACTGCCAGATAACGATGCAGTAAGAGGTATGATCTGGCACGTAAGACATTTAGTAAAAGTTGAAGAAATCTAATAGGCAGATAGGAGGTGCAGTGGAGATGAATTTATCAAGTTTACAGCCTGCAGTAGGTTCCGTTCATAATGATAATTTCAGAAGAGGCCGTGGACACGGTTCAGGAAATGGCAAGACAGCTGGTAAGGGTCACAAGGGTCAGAAGGCTCGTTCCGGAGCTCCAAGACCAGGTTTTGAAGGTGGTCAGATGCCATTATATAGAAGAATTCCAAAGAGAGGCTTCACAAACCGCAATACAAAGGTGATCGTTGGTATTAATGTATCTGCTTTGAATCGGTTTGAAGATGGTGCTGTTGTAACCGTTGAATCTCTGGTGGAAACAGGAATCGTTAAGAATCCTCGTGATGGTGTAAAGATCCTTGGAAATGGAGAACTTACCAAGAAGCTTACAGTTAAAGTAGACGCTTTTTCTGAAGGTGCTAAAACTAAGATTGAAGCAGTTGGTGGAAGTGCAGAGGTGATTTAATGTTCAAAACACTTCGAGAGGCATTAAAAGTAAAAGATATCAGAAAACGTCTGATTTTTACCTTTTTGATGCTGATTGTGGTTCGTTTCGGATCGCAACTGCCAGTCCCGGGTGTGAATAGTTCTGTTGTGAAGGAGTTGTTTTCTAAGTTAAATACAGATGCATTTAACTTATTCAACTCCTTTACGGGAGGATCTATGGAGAACTTTTCCGTGTTTGCACTCAGCATTACTCCCTACATTACATCCTCCATTATCATGCAGCTTTTGACGATTGCGATTCCGCGGTTGGAAGAGTTGCAGCGTGATGGTGAAGAGGGAAGAAAAAAGATCGTAGAATATACCCGTTATGTGACGGTTGCTCTTGCATTAATTGAATCCATTGCTATGGCAGTCGGATTTGGTAGTCAGGGTGTATTGGCAGAGTATAATTGGTTCAGTGTTCTGATGACAGTGATGACATTAACTGCCGGTTCCGCATTTTTAATGTGGGTTGGTGAACGTATCACGGAGAATGGAATTGGAAATGGTATCTCTGTTGTGTTATTGATCAATATTCTTTCCAGAATTCCGGATGATGTAGGTGTAATTTATGAACGCTTTATTGCGGGAAGAAGTATAGCGGCAGGTGTTGTAATTGCAATTATTATTTTGGCAGTTCTGATAGCAATTGTTATGTTTACCGTATTGATGAATGCGGCAATCAGAAAAATTCCAGTTCAGTATGCACAGAAAATGCAGGGAAGAAGAAATGTAGGTGGTCAGCAGAGTCATATTCCTTTAAAGGTAAATACTGCTGGTGTTATTCCTGTGATTTTTGCTTCTTCTCTTATGACAACTCCCTATATGATAGCGCAATTCTTTAACGTGGACTATAATACCATTGGCGGTAAAATCCTGATGATGCTGCAGTCCAGTTACTGGTTTAGGGCAGATTATCCCTGGTATTCCATCGGTGCGTTGATCTATGTAGCACTGATTATTGTATTCGCTTATTTCTATACATCGATTACATTTAATCCACTTGAAGTAGCGAATAACATGAAAAAACAAGGCGGTTTTATACCGGGTATTCGTCCAGGTAAGCCTACTTCAGACTATCTGAATAAGATTTTGAATTATATCGTGCTGATCGGTGCAGTCGGTCTGGTAATTGTTGCAATTATTCCTACAATTATCAGTAGTATCTTTAATATCAGCCGTTTGTCTTTCCTTGGTACTTCCTTGATCATCATTATTGGTGTTATCATTGAATCCTTAAAGCAGGTAGAGACAAAGATGGTAGCGAGAGAGTACGATAGTATTTTCTAAACTTAAGGAAGTTCTTTTCCAGTATCATAAAAAAGGGTGTTTTCCGAATCTCTGTATAGGGTGGGGAGGACACCCTTTGTATAAATGTAGTAAAATTTGACCGATAAGGCCGTGCAAAAGTGAGGAAAAAGTATGAAAATTATCATGTTAGGAGCTCCTGGTGCCGGTAAAGGGACACAGGCGAAACAGATTGCAGAGAAGTATCACATTCCCCATATATCTACTGGAGATATTTTCAGAGCTAATATTAAGAATGGTACAGAGCTGGGGAAAGAAGCAAAGAAGTATATGGATCAGGGAATGCTGGTACCGGATGAATTGACCACTAATCTTTTGGTAGACAGAATCAAGGATGCAGACTGTGAAAACGGATATGTACTGGATGGATTTCCGCGTACCATTCCTCAGGCGGAATGTCTTGACAGAGCTTTAGAAGGTTTGGGAGAAAAGATTGATTTTGCTGTAAATGTAGAAGTGCCGGATGAAAATATCATTCGTCGTATGTCAGGACGCAGAGCTTGTCTGTCATGCGGAGCCACATATCACATTCAGTATAATCCGCCAAAAGCAGAAAATGTTTGTGATGCGTGCGGCAGTCAGCTGGTACTCAGAGATGACGATAAAGCAGAAACGGTCAAGAAACGTTTGGATGTCTACCATGCTCAGACGCAGCCTTTAATTGATTATTATACAGAAAAAGGCGTACTGGCACAGGTGGATGGAACACAGGAAATTGATAAGGTTTTTAGCGATATTGTCGCAATTTTAGGAGAATAACTTCATGTCAGTATCAATAAAATCTGCAAAAGAAATTGAATTAATGAGAGAGGCTGGAAGGCTTCTTTCTATAACCCACGAAGAACTCGGAAAGGCAATCAAACCAGGAATCAGCACGTATGAAATCGACCGGTTAGGTGAAGAAATCATAAGAAGTTATGGCTGCATTCCAAATTTCCTTCATTATAATGGATATCCGGCATCGATTTGTACGTCTGTCAATGACGAAGTCGTTCATGGGATTCCAAGTAAAAACAGAATATTAAAAGAAGGCGATATTATTAGCCTGGATGCTGGATTGATTTACAAGGGATACCATTCCGATGCTGCCAGAACGCATGCAGTTGGAGAGGTCAGTGCGGAAGCAAGACGTCTGATGGATGTCACAAAACAGTGCTTTTTTGAAGGTATAAAATATGCAAAAGCTGGAAATCATTTACATGAAATTTCAGCTGCGATTCAAAAATTTGCGGAATCCAATGGATTTGGCGTGGTCAGAGATCTGGTGGGACATGGAATCGGGACACATCTTCATGAAGATCCGCAGATTCCAAACTTTAAACCGGCAGGGCGCGGATTAAAACTTCGTCCTGGTATGACACTGGCGATTGAGCCGATGATTACTGCTGGCCATTATGCAGTTCGGTGGTTGGATGATGACTGGACTGTCGTTACGAAAGATGGTTCCCTGGCATCCCATTATGAAAATACCATTGTCATCACGGAAGGAGAACCAGAAATTCTGACGATTTATCAGGGATGATGAATGCAGGAGGATAGGCATATGGTTTCATGGAACCCAGGAAGTTTTTTATCTTCCAAAGCCGGACATGATAAAGGTAAAATTTATATCATAATCCGGGAAACAGAGGAATATATATATGTGTCTGATGGAAATGTACGTGGTCTTGAAAAGTTAAAAAGAAAAAATAAGAAACATGTGCAACCCATCGGTTATACTGATGCAGTTCTCAGTGAAAAACTGAGAAATCAGGAAACCGTCAGAGATGAAGAAGTGAAAAGAGCAATTAAGTGTTACCTTTCCAGGGGACATCAGTAGTATATTACCGCAAGTGCGGAAATGTGGGAGGAAAAAAATGTCAAAAGCAGACGTGATTGAAATTGAAGGAACTGTTGTTGAAAAGCTGCCCAATGCTATGTTTCAGGTAGAACTGGAAAATGGGCATAAGGTTTTGGCACATATCAGCGGAAAACTTCGAATGAATTATATTCGTATTTTGCCAGGTGATAAGGTGACAATTGAGTTATCTCCCTATGATTTGACCAAAGGAAGAATTATCTGGAGAGATAAGTAAAAAAAACTTGACTTATTTATAAACTTAATGATATAATGTAATGCGGACTTTTGAGAAAGCTCGGACTCTCATTTCGGAGGATCTGGGCCGGTCCGGCAGACAGTAACCAAAGGAGCCTGATTTTCAGGCGTCCGGCTTTCCCGTGAGGGGAATGCAACCTTCCGCAGGAAGGTAAAAGAAAGGAGAATGTGCTGTGAAGGTTAGATCATCCGTAAAGCCGATTTGCGAAAAGTGCAAAGTAATTAAGAGAAAAGGCGCAATCAGAATTATCTGTGAAAACCCGAAGCATAAGCAGAGACAGGGTTAATCACTGAGCTCCAGGAAAACCCAAAAGGGGCGGGAGCAAAAATTCCGCATAGGCGGAGTCATATGACGTTAGGAACCACCTGGAGGTGTTGTTCTTAATGATAAAGTTATTTGAGTACTTTAAAGTTGAAATCTATTAATGGAGGTGTAAAACACACATGGCTCGTATTTCAGGCGTTGACTTACCAAGAGAAAAACGTGTAGAAATTGGATTGACTTATATCTATGGTATTGGAAGAGTAAGTTCCAATAGAATTTTAGCTCAGGCAAATGTAAATCCAGATACACGTGTAAAGGATCTGACAGACGAAGAAGTTGCCAGAATCCGTGACGTTATCGACGAGACTCAGATGGTTGAAGGTGATCTTCGTAGAGAAATCGCGATGAACATCAAGAGACTTCAGGAAATCGGATGCTATAGAGGAATCCGTCACAGAAAGAGTCTTCCATGCCGTGGTCAGAAGACAAAGACCAATGCGCGTACATGCAAGGGTCCAAAGAAGACTGTTGCCAATAAGAAGAAATAATTCATAACAGCAGATATATGTTTTGAGCAATATCTATAGTTATGTAGGAACTTGCCTGCGGCTCGTCCGCAAGGTATCACTTTAAGGAACCCATAAGGGAGGTTAGTTTAGTAATGGCGAAGAAAGTGTCAACAAAGAAAGTGACAAAAAAGCGTGTAAAGAAAAACGTTGAACGTGGACAGGCACATATTCAATCATCTTTCAATAATACAATCGTAACATTGACAGATACCCAGGGTAACGCATTATCATGGGCAAGTGCTGGTGGTCTTGGTTTTAAAGGTTCAAGGAAATCTACTCCTTATGCAGCTCAGATGGCAGCAGAAACTGCTACAAAGGCAGCTTTAATACACGGATTAAAATCAGTAGATGTTATGGTTAAGGGACCAGGTTCAGGCCGTGAGGCTGCAATTCGTGCCCTTCAGGCATGTGGTCTTGAAGTAACCAGTATTAAGGATGTGACACCGGTACCACATAACGGTTGTCGTCCGCCAAAGCGTAGAAGAGTTTAATTAGGAGGTGTATTAAAGATGGCAGTCAATAGAGTTCCAGTTCTGAAAAGATGTCGTTCCCTGGATTTGGATCCGGTATTTTTAGGAATTGATAAGAAGTCAACAAGACAATCCAAAAGAGCTAATAAGAAGATGAGTGAATATGGTCTTCAGCTGAGAGAAAAGCAGAAGGCAAAATTCATCTATGGTGTGTTAGAGAAACCTTTCAGAAATTATTATAAAAAAGCAGAAAGAATGAATGGTATGGTTGGTGAAAACCTTATGATTCTTCTGGAGCGCAGATTAGACAATGTAATTTTCCGTATGGGTCTTGCCAGAACAAGAATGGAAGCTAGACAGATCGTTGACCACAAGCACGTTTTAGTAAACGGCAAGTGTGTAAACATTCCATCTTACCTGGTAAGTGCTGGAGATAGCATTGAAATCAAAGAAAAAGCAAAAGATTCACAGAGATATAAGGATATTTTAGAAGTAACTTCCGCTAGACTCGTTCCGGAATGGTTAGAAGCAAACCAGGAAACTTTAAGCGGATCTGTGAAGGAACTTCCTTCCAGAGAAGCTATCGACGTTCCGGTTGATGAGATGCTTATCGTCGAATTATATTCTAAGTAATCCTTAGGATGTAACCCCCAACAATCAAACCCGAAAAGGAGGGGCCTAAAAAAATGTTCGATTTTGAAAAACCGAAGATTGAGATCGCTGAAATCTCAGATGATAACAGATACGGAAGATTCGTAGTAGAGCCTTTGGAGAGAGGTTATGGTACTACTTTGGGAAATTCCCTGAGAAGAATCATGCTTTCTTCCCTGCCTGGTGCTGCTGTGAGTCAGGTGAAAATCGATGGTGTTCTTCATGAGTTTAGTTCCATCCCCGGTGTAAAGGAAGATGTGACTGAGATTATTATGAACATCAAGAGCCTGGCCATTAAAAATAATAGCGAGACCAATGAAGATAAGATTGCTTACATTGAGTTCGAGGGCGAGGGCGTGGTAACTGCTGCTGATATTCAGGCAGATCAGGATATCGAGATTATGAACCCGGATCAGGTAATCGCAACATTAAGCGGTGGTGCAGACTGCAGACTGTATATGGAATTAACCATTACGAAAGGACGCGGTTATGTCAGCGCAGAAAAGAATAAGAGCGATGAACTCCCGATCGGTGTTATCGCAGTAGATTCCATCTATACTCCGATTGAACGTGTCAATCTGACTGTGGAAAATACTCGTGTCGGTCAGATCACGGATTACGATAAGCTTACATTAGATGTATATACAAACGGAACACTGGCACCAGATGAGGCAGTCAGTCTCGCCGCTAAGGTGTTGAGTGAGCACTTGAATCTGTTTATTGATCTTTCCGAAAATGCTAAGACTGCTGAGGTCATGGTAGAGAAGGAAGACAATGAAAAGGAAAAAGTTCTGGAGATGAATATCGACGAACTTGAATTATCAGTGCGTTCTTATAACTGTTTAAAGAGAGCTGGTATCAATACCGTTGAGGAATTAACCAACAGAACCCCGGAAGATATGATGAAAGTCAGAAATCTGGGACGCAAGTCTTTAGACGAGGTTCTTGCGAAGTTAAAGGAGTTGGGACTTCAGTTAAATCCCAACAACGAGTGAAACACGGAGGTGAAAGAAAGAAATGGCAGGATATAGAAAGCTTGGAAGGACTTCCGACCAGAGAAAGGCTTTATTAAGAAGCCAGGTTACAAGTCTTTTATATAATGGCAAAATCGTTACAACTGAAGCGAAAGCAAAAGAAGTAAAGAAGATTGCAGAAGGTTTAATCGCTCTTGCAGTAAGAGAAAAGGATAACTACGAAACCGTTACTGTAAATGCTAAGGTTGCCCGCAAGGACAAAGATGGCAAGAGAGTAAAAGAAGTTGTAGATGGCAAGAAGGTTACAGTATTTGATACTGTTGAAAAGGAAATCAAGAAGGATAAGCCATCCAGATTACATGCAAGAAGACAGATGCTGAAAGTATTCTATGGTGTGACAAGCGTACCAAAGGATGCAGCAGGCAAGAAGAAGAACACAGTGGCAGTTGATATGCCAAAGAAGATGTTCGAAGAAATCGCTCCTAAGTATGCAAACCGCAACGGTGGTTATACACGTATCGTAAAGATCGGCCAGCGTAAGGGTGATGCTGCTATGGAAGTATTATTAGAGTTAGTATAATTCACAGTACATTCTCGACTAAGAAAAAAGATAGGCTGTTGTTTTGGCAGATGAACGGATCGTCTGCCAAAGCAGCAGTTTTTTGTTAGTAAGAAAAGTTATAACAATACTCATGGAGTAAGGTATGAATCGTTTTAGTAGTTTTATGGATAGGAAAAATTTATTAAAGAAGAATGAAAATTCTGTAGAATGCTTATTCAGGTGTATATGGAAAGAAGATATCCATCCAAATTGGAGACCGGATATAAAAAGAAAACTTGGGGCAATTATTTTGATTGGCAGTGGAATTATACTGCAATTGATTCGGCTTTTTTTGATAGACACATATGGCACTACTACAATTGCTGGGGAAATCACTCGCTCCGATGATTTGGGAATATTGGGACTGTTATTGGGAACGTTTTTGTTATATCGGTATGTGAAAAGTGAAGGGCGAGAATATTGGGAGTGGTGGAAAAAAATAGAAAAATTGATGAAAAAATTAGAATATCAAGTAGTGATCAAAGAAAAAAATCTGGGAATTCAGACCAATCTAGTATCCATGATATGGAAATGGAATGAAATAGATTGGTATCGTATTTATAGACAGGTTATGATTATTTCGGTAAAAAACTACTATATATATATTGATTTGAGAAAATTGACCAAAGTAGAAATGAATAATTTAAAAGAACAATTATTAAAAAATTCGTGTTTGAATCGGAAATTACCTTTGAGCAAAGATTGTCATATAGAAACTTTAACAAAAATGAAAAAGGGGTAAATTTATGAAATTTGATCTTCGGATTCGAATGGATGAAGAATTGACAGAAATTCTGTGTGAAAATGTATGGGAAAAAGATATTCATCCATATTGGAAGGATAATGTATGGGTATGGATTTTTAAGATACTCTTTGCTATATGGGCAATCGGGCATACTGGATTGATAAGTTTGGCTTGTATTTTGGGATACAGACTGGAAATTTATATGGGAAATATGGGAGTATATGTTGTCGAGGCGGTAGGAGTATGTTTGTTTTGTAGTATTATCTGGTTGGCAACAGCACATCAGGAAATAAATGCATACGGCAAATGGGAAAAGAAAATGAACAGATGTATGAAAAATGTGGGAAATACAATGTATATTACTGATCAGAAGATTCATGCTGTTTTTAGAAAAAAAGAAATGGAATGGAACTGGGAGCAGGCTAAATGGTATCGTGTATATCCTCAGATTTTGTTGATATATGTAGATAAGATACCGATTTATGTGGATTTGCGGGCACTTCGGAAAGAAGAGCGTGTAAAATTGAGGGAACTATTACAGCCCCATGCAAGTCTGAATCAGGAAGAACGATTGACAAAACAGTTTCATATTTCAGCAATGAAGAACATGAGAAAAGTCTCAGAAAAGTAAAAGGGGATAGGTAAAAATAAACAGACGACATCAATCCAGAAAAAACACCTACGGTCTGATAACCATCCATAAAGCAGGACGAATTCCACTTTTATGTTCGGATGGAATATGAGAGAAGCTGCCTTCTGTTGTGAAAACCGTACATACATTCTCATCATAAGAAAAGCCGGAATCCCGAAGATACCAGGAATAGGTGATTGGTTCTACGGAATCTTCTATACAGCGGCGGTATAAAGAAGGAAGAAAACTGGTTTTTGCACACTCAGGTGCTAAAAGAGAAGCAGAGGCAGATAATGTAGTATTCGCTATTCCATGAAAACGATCGGAAAAATAGCGTTCACATTCTTCTTTTGACAAAAGAAATACTGTTTCGCGGGTTTTAAGAAGGTTATCCGGTGTGTCCGAGAGGTTTGTGTGAATGGGAGTAGTAAGGGCTGTTTCTTGAATATGAGATCGTTCTGCCGGTGAAAATGCAAGCGTAAGGAAATCATTATTGAGAAAATCACGGATGCTACTGGTTTCCCATATCGCACTGAACGGAGCAGATTCCTGGAAATTATTCTCGCGGTATTGTCCAATGACCAGGATAGATTTAGACAGGAGAAGAAGTTTGTGATCCTGGCGTTCTAAGACAATCCATTCCAGTTCTTCCATTCCGTTTTCCGTATTGTAATCTTGTTCATAGGTACCGAAAAAGATGGTATCTCCACCGTTTTCCGTATTGTAATCTTGTTCATAGGTACCGAAAAAGATGGTATCTCCAACGGAAGGATTATTAAGTAATTCTTCTTTACTGATTCGCAGGCGGTCTGGGCTGTCAAGAAAATCGCCTAAATCATGGAATGCCAGCACGGCATCATGATATTGATGGTTTTCCATAAAGTCGCAGGCATTTTGGTAGTGTTGATAGGGAATCAAAAAGAAGATAGTAAAAATAATACATGTGGTGGACAATCCAAGACCTAAAAGATGGTATAGGATTGTCTTCTTTTTGCCAATATGCTGATAACATTTTCGGAAGTACCAGCGAAGAAAATCCCATAATTTTACAAAAATATGGGCACATAGATAAAGCAAAAAAATAATACATCCGAGGATAGAAAACAGAATGAATAAGAGGAAAATAATTGACATAGCTGCTGCCTTTCTATTACTATGGATTTATGAATCATAAATTAGATCGTTGGTTATTGGGATATCATCTATGGAAACCATATCATAGAAAGAAGGAAGTGTCAAACCAATGATGTGTATTAAAAAAGAACGTTACTGTCAAGTAATCATTGGCAACTTTCTTTTTGATTTATCTTTTCTGTTTAAGCAGCTCTTTTTCGGGTTTCTAATACCCGGCCATGTGCAACATCCATTTCCGATCTCCCTGTATTTTCCCATCCAGTCCAACCA
>JAPFDH010000126.1 GCA_026169045.1 Lachnospiraceae bacterium
AGAAGAGAAAAAAGAGAAAATCAAAGAAATGCTTTTTGAACGGGGAATTGATCTTGAAACGATGAAAAAAGAGCAAAATATGGTAGATGTAGATGATTTTGATTTTATTTGCCATGTAGCCTTTGATAAAAAGCCTTTAACTCGGAAAGAAAGAGCTAATAATGTAAAAAAACGTGATTTTCTCAGTAAATATAGCGGTATTGCCAGAGACGTGCTGGAAGCACTTTTGGATAAATACATGAATACCGGTATATATGAAATCGAGAAAACTGAAATTTTAAAACTTGATCCGTTCTTGAAACTGGGAAAACCAGCAAAAATTGCAGGATATTTTGGTGGAAAAGCTGGTTATATGCAAGCGGTGAAAGAACTTGAAAAAGCAATTTACACAGAAGAGGCGGTATAAATATGAGTAATTTAGCAGGATTTGTAAAAAGACTTCGTGATATTATGCGGAATGATGCTGGTATCAATGGAGACGCACAGCGTATAGAGCAAATTGCATGGATGCTCTTTTTGAAAGTATACGATGCGAAGGAGCAAGATTGGGAATGGGACGATGAAGATTACGTTTCTATTATTCCTGAAGAATGTCGTTGGAAAAATTGGGCGGTTGATGATCGCACTGGTACTGCTATGACAGGAGAAAGATTGTTAGATTTTGTAAATAATACATTATTTCCAACATTGAAAAAACTTCCTGTTGATGCATCTACACCAATAAAAAAAGCTATTGTTCAAACTACATTTGCAGATGCGAATCAATATATGAAAGACGGTGTACTTCTTCGGCAAGTTATCAATGTCATTGCTGACCTTGATTTAGGAGATTATGAAGAAAGTCATGCTTTTGGTGAAATTTATGAAACTATTTTAAAAGAGCTGCAAAGTGCAGGCTCTTCCGGTGAATTTTATACTCCTCGTGCAGTAACGGATTTTATGGCAAAAATGATTAATCCTCAGATTGGTGAACAGGTAGCTGATTTTGCTTGCGGTACCGGAGGATTTCTTACGAGCTGGTTAAAAGAATTATCAACAAAAATAGTAACCACAGAGGATCAGGTAGCCTATGATACTTCGATATATGGAATAGAAAAGAAACAGTTTCCATATATGCTGTGTATTACCAATATGTTGTTACATGGAATCGATGTTCCAAAGATTTATCATGATAATTCTCTTTTAAAGGATGTTTTAGATTACACGGAAAGCGATCAATTTGATGTTATTTTGATGAATCCACCCTATGGCGGAAATGAAAAAATGGAAGTGAAAAATCATTTTCCGGCGGATTTAGCAAGTAGTGAAACAGCAGATTTGTTTATGTCAGTTATTATGTACCGATTAAAGAAAAATGGTCGTGCTGCTGTAATTCTGCCAGATGGTTTCTTGTTTGGTACTGATAATGCTAAAGTTGCCATTAAGAAGAAATTATTCTCTGAGTTCAATTTGCATACCGTAATTCGGTTACCACATAGCGTGTTTGCACCTTATACTTCTATCACCACAAATATTTTGTTCTTTGATCATACAACACCAACAGAAGAAACATGGTTTTATCGTTTGGATATGCCGAAGGGATATAAAAATTTTTCTAAGACAAAACCAATGGAACTCAAACATTTTGAACCAGTTATGAAGTGGTGGAATGATAGAG
>JAPFDH010000047.1 GCA_026169045.1 Lachnospiraceae bacterium
GCGCCCCAAAACCAGGTGAATTGGCAGGTTTCAATCTCATAATACTACAAAAAAACCGGAGATAAACCCCTTTTTTGAAAAAAAATTTATCTCTGGTGGAAGTTACCTTTACAAGGTGGAATTTAGTTTTTCATTTCACCGTTTTCTAAAAAAGCTGCTATACTGTGTGATATTTTTTCTGCTTTATATAGATTTCAGATAAAAATTTCACACCGCATAACAGCTTCGTATGTTTTTAATATCAAATATATATTAAATTTATAACTCTCAAGACTAATTGTCGATTTCTGGCGCTTCCCCGCTTCTCAATTTTCCCAATACCTCATAATTTTCTGTAAGAGGTGTTGTGGATGGATCGGCAGGTCCACCTTTCTTAAATACAATCTTAAGTAAAATCGGTGTTATAATAGTTGTAACAATAACTACCAAAACAACCGGTCCTAAAAAGTTGGTACCCAGTAAACCGACTGCTGTACCTTTGCTTGCCACAATCAAGGCTACCTCACCACGTGAAATCATACCGACACCGATACGTATACTCTGGTAGTTTAAATAATGACACATCTTCGCTCCAAGACCACATCCAACTACCTTTGTCAGTACGGCTACCACAATTAATATCACAGAGAACAAAATAATCTGCGCATTCATTGACGGAAGCTCAACCTTTAATCCTATACTTGCAAAGAAAATAGGGGATAAGTATGCATAAGATAAAACATCAAATTTAGCAGCCAGATAATTTGATCTTTTCGTACAGGAAATAATTAAACCTGCGATAAATGCTCCGGTAATATCTGCCACACCAAATACAGTCTCAGCTACATAAGAAAGTAACAGACAAAGAGCAAATGCCCAAATAACATGGCGATGCATTCCTTTTTCTCTGTTTTTTCCCAGCTTGTCCACGCCTTTTACTACTACAAAACCAACTACTGCTGCAAAAACAAAGAAACCTACAATCTTTAACAATATAACTGCGATATTAACCGATGTATCTGCCATACTTGTAATAATCGTCAATGCAATGATACCAAGAATATCATCTATAATCGCAGCACCCAAAATGGCATTTCCGGATCTGGTCTTTAATTTTCCCAGTTCTTTCAACGTTTCCACAGAAATACTTACCGATGTCGCTGTAAGAATTACACCGATAAACATATTCTGCAGGAAGATACTACAACTTGCATCTGAATCAATTACTCCTGGGCGGTTAAAGAAATAAGCAACTGCAAAACCGCCAATTAAAGGAACAATTACACCAATCAGGGCAATTATGAATGAAGCTTTTCCACTCTTTTTCAATTCCTGAATATCTGTTTCCATACCAGCACAGAACATTAAAACAATAACGCCCACCTCAGCCGTATTATGGATAAAATCCGTTTCTTTAATTAATCCCAGTACTGCAGGTCCCAAAACAAGTCCCGCCAACAGCGCACCTACTACCTGAGGCATTTGGAATTTTTTCGTAACCAGTCCCAGCACTTTGGTACTTAACAAAATAATCGCAAAATCCAGCAAAAATTGATATGAGTCCATTTTTTTCTCTCCTTTCTTTTGTCACCATACTAATTATACTAGCATTTTTTCAGATTTCAACCTCTATTTTCCATGTTTTTCAAACACCTATCCGATAGTAAATACGCAAAAAAAGGTAACCAGTGATTTTTATTTCATATCACTGATTACCTTTTTATTATATATTATACTTTTCTTTTATTTGCCAATCACTCCACTTCTCCCTTGCACTTGATACGTGCACGAAGTTGATTGTTATCTACGTCCATTAGAATGATATCATCCGCCCGCACTTCGCCTTCCAAAATGAGTCTTGCCGCCAGTGTCTCCACATGCTTCTGCAAAAATCGCTTTAATGGTCGTGCTCCATATACGGGATCGTAACCATTCTCTACAATGTAATCTTTTGCTGCCTGTGTCAATTCAATGGAAAGTTCTCTGTCTTCCAATCTCTTATTCACATCAGCAATCATCAAATCTATGATTCCTCCAATGTTTTGTTTGGTCAGAGGTTTGAATAATATGGTTTCATCCAAACGATTTAAAAATTCCGGTCTGAAATGAGCCCGTAAATCATTCATAACCATCTCCTGCGCTTCCGGTTTAATATTTCCCATACTGTCAATTCCATCCAAGAGATAGGCTGATCCGATATTGGATGTCATAATTAAAATTGTATTTTTAAAGTCTACTGTACGTCCCTGGGAATCGGTAATACGTCCATCATCCAAAACCTGCAGTAACACATTAAACACATCGGGATGTGCTTTTTCCACCTCATCAAAAAGAACGACGCTGTATGGTTTTCTTCTGACTGCCTCTGTCAACTGGCCGCCTTCATCATAACCTACATATCCCGGAGGTGCTCCAATCAATCTGGAAACGGAATGTTTCTCCATATACTCACTCATGTCGATCCGCACCATATTGGTCTCATCGTCAAACAAGCTCTCTGCCAATGCTTTAGCCAACTCCGTTTTACCAACTCCTGTTGGTCCCAGGAACAAGAAGGAGCCAATTGGTTTGGTAGGATCTTTAATTCCTGCCTTGGATCGTATAATCGCTTCTGTCACCTTGGTTACTCCTTCATCCTGTCCGATTACACGTTTATGCAGTTCTTCATCCAAATGCAGAGTCTTATTTCTTTCGCTCTCTGTCAATTTTGCGACAGGAATTCCTGTCCACCTTGATATGATACGGCATATTTCCTCTTCTGTCACGCTTTCATGTACCAGAGATAAATCTTCCCCTTTTACCTTTTCTTCTTCTATTTGCAATTGTTTTTGCAGGGCCGGAAGTTTTCCGTACTGTAATTCTGCTGCTTTATTTAAATCATAACTTTGTTTTGCCGCTTGAATCTGCTGATTCAAAGATTCAATTTCTTCCCTTAGTTTACTTAGTTTTTCCACTGAATGCTTTTCATTATCCCATTGTGCCTTCTTACCGGAAAATATTTCCCTCATCTGAGCTAATTCGGCCTGAAGATCTTCCAAACGATCCATGCTGAGACGATCCGTTTCTTTCTTCAGAGCAGCCTCCTCAATTTCCAACTGCATAATTTTTCTCTGTAACTCATCCAATTCAGCAGGCATAGAATCCAGTTCCGTCTTTATCATTGCACATGCTTCATCCACCAAATCAATGGCTTTATCTGGCAAAAAACGATCGGAAATATATCGATTGGATAATGTAGCAGCTGATACAAGTGCAGAATCAGTAATTTTTACCCCATGATAAACTTCATAGCGTTCTTTTAGACCTCTCAAAATAGAAATCGTATCTTCTACCGTTGGCTCTTCCACTAAAACAGGCTGAAAACGTCTTTCCAGGGCCGGATCCTTTTCAATATATGTTCTATATTCATCCAGCGTCGTAGCACCGATACAGTGCAATTCTCCTCGCGCCAGCATCGGTTTTAACATATTACCGGCATCCATAGCACCATCGGTCTTTCCTGCTCCAACAATTAAATGAAGTTCATCGATAAACAATATAACCTGCCCTTCACTTTTTCTCACTTCTTCCAAAACTGCTTTTAATCGCTCTTCAAATTCGCCTCGATATTTTGCTCCGGCTACCAAAGCTCCCATATCCAATGCAAAGATTTTTTTATCTTTTAACCCTTCCGGTACATCACCACGTACAATTCTTTGTGCCAGTCCTTCCACAACTGCTGTTTTTCCCACACCAGGTTCTCCGATCAAAACCGGATTATTTTTTGTTTTTCTGGACAAAATACGTATTACATTTCGTATTTCTCCGTCACGGCCTATAACCGGATCCAACTTTTGATCTCTCGCTTTTTCTACCAGATCCTGGCCGTATTTTGCTAATGTATCGTATGTGGCTTCGGGATTATCGCTGGTCACTCTCTGATTTCCTCTGACACTGGATAGTGCCTGCAGAAACCGTTCTCTTGTAATTCCAAACTCGCGAAACAGTGCTTTTATTGATGAATTCGGAGTTTTAATCATAGACAAAACTAAATGTTCCACGGAGACATACTCATCTCCCATGGCTTTTGCCTCATCTTCCGCATTTATCAATACTTTATTTAAATCATTACTAATATAGAGCTGTCCTCCGCCTGATACTTTTGTTTTTTTCTCCAATGCCTGTTTTGCGCTATCTACAAAATAGGTAAGCTGAATTTCCATTTTAGTAATCAATTTTGCAAACAAACTGTCTTCCTGTGTTAACAGTGCATAAAGCAAATGCTCCTGATCAATTTCCTGATTTCCATATTCATACGCCAGTTTTTCACACTCCTGAACTGCCTGCATAGATTTTTGTGTAAATTTATTAATGTTCATAGGGCACCTCCCTTTCTTACTTCTATGTTATTTGTTCTATACTTCATATAACAAACTATACCATATTATTTCAATTTGTAAAGGGGTGTTTTCTAAAAATTCTATAAAATTTTTGCGATAATTCAGAGCCCCTTTGCAAACGCGCCTCTATAGGGCTATTCTTTTATGATTTGTTTCGTGATGTAAAACAGCCAGTCCGTTCTTAATTTTATAACGGCTGGCTGCTTTGTCTTATCATTAATTGATTTATCATCGATTGATTCCTGACTGTAATTCTTCTGTCCATTTTTGTAAACTATATGTTTTACCATCAAAAAGAGGCAGTATAATTCCCGAAGGATTATTTTCACTGGCAAATGCATTGGCCTCATCCGTATCCACATGCATGGCCAATCGATACTGGGGGCTTACACGGACAACAACATCAGCAAAAATTAATGAACGTTCAAAACTTTGTGTAATTACAAATACACTTTCATTGTCCGTCACATTCATCTTAACCGCATCGGAAGGTGTCATATGGATATAACGTTTTGCAACAATTACACCTTTCTCTATTTCCAAAGAGTTATGACCATTCACTAATACACATCCCGGCGTTTTATCAATATCCCCGGACTGTCGAATTACACTGGGAATCCCAATTTTTCTGGCATCTGTCACCGATAACTCTACCTGTGTTTCTTTTCGGAACGGACCGAGAATAGCGACATGAATAAAAGATCCTCTAGGGCCAATTACAGTGATACGCTCTTTCGCCAAAAATTGTCCCGGCTGGCTGAGTTCCTTCACAAAAGTCAGTTCTGCCCCTTTTCCATACAATGCTTCAAAATCTTCCTTTGATATATGAACATGACGAGCACTTGTCTCGATCGGAATCTGAATATTCATTTTCCCTCCCATCTGCGCTGCTCCTCATTTTTCCATAACCGCAGCAGCGCCGATACAGTAACGGAAACCTTTCCTATTTTGTTTCTACCAATATTTATTTATACACATAAATCAAGCGGTAAATCCGAAATGTCTTTTAATCGTTTCCCCTTAATCAATATCTGTATCATTTCCATGGCACTTTCATCTTGCAGGATCCGAATAGACTCTATCAATTCATAAAGTGCAAAATGATATACACAATCAATATCTCCTGTTCCCAAAGCCAGAGAAGATAATCGGGAAGGCATGGGTTCTCCCGTTACGACAACAATATGCGGCAGATGCCCTTTCCGATTACGTATCAGATTAAGTGCTTCTGTACGGCTATTTTGTGCACGATCACTTCTGATCGTCCATTTTGCTGATACACTGGCATGAAGTATTGGTTTTCCTCCATTCTTTTTTCTCAGATCAGCACCAAAACAAACCGTATCATCGACCAAAATTCCTGCCTGATTAATTTCTTCATCGGAGCACAATTCCCGATATATAATTACATCCGGCGCTACCATGTAATCATTTCCTAAAGATGCTGCCAGTTCACTGTTCATCTTTGTCAGTTCCTGCAAATATGCCAAATGCTCATACTGAGCAAAATCTGATGTTTTCAAACGATTATTATTTCCAAGTTTCAAAATATTCCACCGGCCAGGACGCAGGGACTGCATCATTGGAAAGGTTTCCCGTAAAAATTCCATATTCAATTCTTCAAATTTTGCCCCTGTTGTCTGTCCCAGACTCTTATCCTGTTCAACAGCCAAAAGCTGATTTGTAATTCCCCTTGCCAAAGCGATGGATAAACGACTCGCCTTATCGGCATTGGATGGTATGCCATTTTTATCCACTGTCAATATCGTTTTCAAAAGTGCTTTATGATATCTTTTTCTCGCTGCAGCAATTAATGCTTCCATTTAATATACTCCTTTATCTTTTCTCCGATAGCCTTTGCCACCGGTGGAGGAAAAGCATTTCCAATTTGTCTGTACTGAGCTGTCTTGCTTCCAGTAAATTGCCATTCATCGGGAAAGCCCTGAATTCTGGCAACCATTCTGCATGTCAGCCGGGGCATTCCTTCGAAATTTTTTTCCGGAGCTTCATTTGCAATGCCCTTTCCATCAATTCCCATTTCTGCCCAGGCTTTTTTCGCCCGTGTGGGTCCAAGATCCGGTCCTCCGTGCTTCTTACTGCCACCTACGATTGTTGGAGCAATTCGGTCAGCATTTTTTTTCCACTGCTCAACGCCTTTCCAACCCTTTTCGCCAAGCAAATCGCCTAACGTTTCCCCCACTGTAGGGGATTTTATCTTTTCCACGGGAAAAATAAATGCCCCATGATACAGGTTTTTCTTTATTCCCACAAGAATCATTCTGGGTCTGAGCTGCGGCACCCCGAAATCAGAGGAATGAACCAATTTCCATACCATGTGATAACCCATGGTTTCAAATTCCCTTGTAATATATTCTCGATATTCATTAAATTTCGGGTCCTGTAATCCCCTGACATTTTCCAACATAATCGCTTTTGGACGTATTTCCTTTGTTAAACGAATTGCTTCGGGAAACAAATCCCGCTCATCATGTTGTCCCAATTGTTTTCCTGCCACAGAAAATGGCGGACATGGAACCCCGCCCGCCAGCAGATCTACTTTATTCCTGTAAAGACGTCCCTGGAACTTCTGCACGTCTTGGCAGATCACATTCCACTGGGGCCTGTTTTGTTTCAAAGTCTCACAATACTGTTTTTCAATTTCCACCAACGCAATATGATGAAAACCGGCCTGTTCCAACCCCAATGCCTGTCCTCCAGCCCCTGCACATATTTCCAGTGTTGTAATCATTTCATCAGCCTTTCATTACCACATTTAACCTTTCCTAAATCATAACAGAGTGTTTCCTGCTTTTCAACCATTATTTCTATTTTCTTTTTGTATAGATATCCCATAAATTTTATCCTATTTTCCATTGACAACATTTCCCCTCCAACGTATAACTACCTTATAATAAATACACAAAAATAGCATGGATTTTTCTCCTTTTTCTGGTATATTTCCATGCTTATTTTGGAGAGGAGAATAATTATGAAAACAAATCACAGACTGACTTTACTTCCCGTCAGCTCTCTGGAAAAAATTTTTCCCGATGCTGCCCCTTCCTGCGATTCTTTAACTTCATCGACTATGCTTCTGAATGAACGTTTCTCCTTTCAGATCGCATATTACTGGAATGGTTCCAACATGGATCATGTATCCATACAATTTGATAGTCCTCTGAATCAATGGATCGAATTCTTTTCTGTCGGTCTCGTTCCATCCGAATATCCATGTCATCCTGATACTGAGGGATTTCTGTTACGCCGCAATCCCGGACTTTATCCGGATCCCCTTTATCCCATCGCGGATTCCGCTATTCCATCTTTTCAAACATCCTACGGGGATTCCTTCTCCTTTTCCCTTATTTCATGCCAATGGAGAAGTATCTGGATTTCCATCACCGCGGATTGTCCACTTCCAGCCGGAACATATGATATTCCTATTTCATTTGTCGCATCAGACGGATCCGTCTTAGGAAAAGTTAATTTTCAGCTGAATCGGCTCCCCTTTACACTTCCTGAACAAACACTGATTCACACCGAATGGTTCCATACGGATTGCATTGCAAACTGGTATAATGTTGAAGTATTCAGTCCGCATTACTGGGAGCTCATAGAATCTTACATGGCATTTGCTGTAAAATATGGAATAAATATGATATTAACCCCATTGTTCACCCCTCCTTTAGATACCGAAGTGGGCGGTGAAAGAAAAACGGTTCAGCTTGTAAAAGTCATGATCACTGAACTTGGATATTCTTTTGATTTTCATCTATTAGACCATTGGATCTCTATTTGTGATAAAACCGGTATCAAATATTTGGAATTTTCCCATTTATTTACCCAATGGGGTGCCGGTCATGCGCCAAAAATCATGGCTGAAAAAGACGGAACTCTTACGCAAATTTTCGGATGGGATACCGATGCTTCTTCTTCTGAGTATAAAAATTTTTTGCAGGCATTTTTAAAAGAACTTCTTTCCTATATTCATAAAAACCATCTGGAAACACGGTGTTATTTCCATGTTTCAGATGAACCTTCCAAAGAACATCTGGCCTCTTACCAAAGTGCCAGAAATCTCATTGCATCCTGCATAGAGAATCTTCCTATTATGGACGCATTATCTGATTATGCATTTTATGAAACCGGATTGGTCAACATGCCTATTTGTTCCAACAACCATATTCAATCATTTTTGGAACATTCCGTTCCCGGATTATGGACATACTATTGTACTTCCCAGCATCAAAAAGTTTCCAATCGTTTCTTTTCCATGCCATCTTCCAGAACTCGTATCATTGGTGCCCAAATGTATTATTATGATATTGTCGGATTTCTCCATTGGGGATTTAATTTCTGGAATTCCCAGTATTCCAGGTATGCTATAAATCCATATTGCATAACCGACGCAAAAGGTTCTTTCCCTTCCGGTGATCCGTTTCTTGTATATCCGGGAACAAATGCCCCCATTTCCTCCCTGCGGGCAGAAGTTTTTCTGGAAGGACTTCAGGATATGCGTTTATTCGCTCTTTTAGAAAAGAAAATCGGAAAAAACGCCGTGAAACAATTAATGGAATCTCATCTGGGTCCTGTTTCTTTTGACAAATGCCCTGATTCTCCAGATAGCATATTGGCACTGCGTCATGCATGTCATGAAAAGCTATTGCATGCATAAATATACTCTACAATAATACAAGCATAGGGATTTAAAAAGGTCAGCCATTCGTCTGTTTTTATTTCATAGCTGACGAATAGCTGACCTTTTCAATGACCATTTATAACATTTATTTAAGCTGTTTTTCCAAAATATTTACAAATTCAAATAATCCCATTTTGTCTTCTTCCTGAAAACGCCCAATCACAGGACTATCAATATCTAACACTCCTATAATTTTTTCATTTTGCCAGATCGGAATCACTATTTCTGAACGGGATGCGCTATCGCAGGCAATATGTCCCGGAAAACGCTCCACATCTTCCACACACTTTATCTCCCGATCCCTTACTGCACATCCACATACCCCTTTCCCAATGGGAATACGAATACACGCCGTTTTCCCTTGAAATGGACCCAAAACCAGCTCATCTTTCTCCATCAGATAAAAACCTGCCCAGTTAATTTCCTCTAAACTGTGAAAAAGAAGTGCTGCTGCATTGGCAAAATTGGCAATTCGATTGGGTTCTCCCTCTATTAAAGATGCTAATTGTTTATTTATTTCATCATACTGTTTTTTCCTATGTTCCATCTTTTTCCTCATTTCTACATCAAATCATTGCTTTCTCAACAGCTGCCTTCTTTTGAAGCTGACGAATTCTCTTTTTATCCCCTGCTTCCACTGTTCTGGATTCTATAATTTTTTGAAGACTCTTCTTATAAATCCATTGATCCATTCCCGATGAATCTTCTAAATATGGCATAACCGTGATAGGATGATCACGGAAGTAAATAGAAATCACCCATGCGGCAGCCATTTTAGCATAGTATTCTTTGGATTTCATATGTTGTATTCCATCCCATATATATGGAAAATCTTCTGCTTTTCTATCACCCATTAAATGCATGACCAGAGCAAAGCGGACTTCATATTCCTTTTCACTTTTTAAGTAAACAGGCAATAGTGATTTTATTTTTTCCATATCCTTCCCTTTAAGACTACTGCAAAAGCTGTCACACACAGACCAATTATTTATTTTAGGCACAAACCACTGAATCCATTTCTTTTTTTCATCCCAGTCCATATCCGTTTTTCCGATCACCATACCCTGCAGCATAACTTCTTCAAAATAACGATCCCCCGCCTGTTTCAAATATTCCTTCCAATTCCCCTTTGCTATTTTTCCAGCCAGTTTTCTTAAAATCGGCAAACGCACTCCCAAAAGAGTTTCTCCAGGCGGAAGCAACTTCGACGAAAAAATCCGATAGGATTCCTCCGCACATTCCTTTAATTCTTCCAAAATTGCCTGTCTGCTCACATCTTTTTGATCATCATACGTTTTTTCCATATTATTACTCCCCATCCTTATTGTGTTCTGATGTGGTTTCATCTTTCTCATTTTTCTTTTTCTTCCCAAAAAGCTTATGTTTTAATTGCTTTTTTTCTTTAGTTGTCTCTGAAATCACTTCAGTCGGTACTATAACATTTTTCTTCTGTATCTGATTTTTCACATATTCCGAAAACAATGCATAAATGACCGATACAATTGGAATAAATATCAGCATTCCCACGATTCCCATCAAACTACCACCTACAGAGACAGCAACTAAAACCCAAATAGACGGTAATTTCACAGATCCACCTACCACTCTCGGATAAATCAGATTACCTTCGATCTGTTGCAATATTTGGAATAAAATTAAGAATCCTAACGCCTGCATAGGACTTTCAATCAAAATCAGAAATGCTCCTACCACGCATCCAATAAATGCTCCAAAAATAGGAATTAAAGCCGTAAACGCAATTAATACACCAATCAAAAGAGCATACGGCATTTTCAGAATCGTCATAGTTACAAAGAACATACATCCAAGAATCACTGCTTCCAGACATTGCCCCGTCAAAAAGCTGGCAAACGTCCGATGTGTCAACGAGAAAACCCGTACAATTTGTTCTGCCTGTTTTTCTTTAAAAAAAGCATATACTACCATCCTGCCCTGTCGTCCCAAGGTTTCTTTCTGAAATAAGATATATACAGAAAAAACAAATGCAATAATAACCGTTGTCACACCGGATACAATTCCTGTAGCAATAGAAACCGTTGAATTCAGCAAGTCTCCGGCACCATTACCGATAAATGTTAATACATTTCTCCAAATTTCCATCCAGTCAAATTGTAAACTATTAATCCACTTTACCAGATCAGGGTATTTTTTTAAAGTTTCTTCTGCCCAATCCTGTGTTTCCTTTACAAATCCCGGAATCTCATAACCAATTTTTACAAAAGTATTCCATAAATCCGGTGCCACCACAAAAATAACCACAAAAACAATTCCAATCACAAACAATAATGCCAAAAGCAAACTAATCGGTCTCTTAAACTTCTGAAAGCGACCGGATCCGGGAGCTATTTTTTCTATAATTCCCCTTTCTATCGCCCGCATCGGAACATTTAAAATAAAGGCGATACATCCTCCCAAAATAAATGGAAAAATCAAAGAAAGTATGGTTCCCACCGCTGAAACCACGACGTCAAAATGTTCAATCCCTAAATATAATAGTATGGCAAATGCCACCAAAAAACGTAACTGTTTAAATGTCTCCCTGTTCCACTCCATCTGTCTTCTCTCCCTTTTTCTTTTGCTGGTTTAAATATTCCAATACACTGTGAAGAGCAATATTCCCTTCCCCCACAGCCTTGGCATATTGATAGGGTCTCCCTGTACAATCACCTGCCGCAAAACATCCCGGTAAATTTGTATTCATTCCTGCATCCACACGAATATGTCCATTTTCCATTTCAATTCCCGGTACCAGAACTGCCGGAGATACCGATTCTTTTAAAACAAATACACCATCCACCTTCGTGCTGCTTCCATCGCGGAGTACCACCTGCTGTGCATGAAGTTCTCCTGCTATTTCTCCTACCGGACTGGCCAGCTTCTGAACATTTTCTTTCTTTACCGAATCATTCCGATAATACGGATAAAAGTATACATTGTCCGCCAGATCTGCCAGATACTCTACTTCATCTTCAAATCCTTTCGAATATGCCAAAACTGCAATCTGTTTTCCTTTGTAAAGGTTTCCATCACAGGTAGCACAATAGCTGACACCTCTGCCCAAAAATTCCTGTTCCCCTTTCAATGCTTTTGAAGTTTCCACTCCACACGCCAATATAACTGTTTTTGCTTCATAAACCTTATCTCCGGATGTCAATGCAAAGTAATCCCCCATGGCATAAACACCTGTAACCAATTCTTCTGTAATGCATATTTCCATTTGATTTAAGTGTCTGCGCATCGCTTCTGCCATATCATTACCCGATACAATCCCCAATCCCGGATAATTTAAAATTTGTTCTGCTCTTTCCACTTTTTCACTGAGTCGGTTTTTTCCGAAAAATATATACGACAAGTTTCTTATTTTTGCATTTAAAACCGCTGATATTCCAGCCGGACCACTTCCAATGATTGCAACATCCACTCGTTCCATGTATGCCTCCTATTCCTTTTCTTTCCATGAAATTATCGATCTATTAACTATAAACGATGAAATCAACGCTTCTTCAGCAATTCCATACGACTCAATATTACCATTTATTCGCTTTTGTTTCCAGTCCATTTTTCTAACAATCTCCCGTCTATTATCTAAAATTTATAGACATTTTTTTCAAATATGTTATAATTCTATTATCTAAACATAATATTTCTAAATATATTTTGTACATGCGCAAGGAGGATTCTCTATGAAAAACAGCACTCTACATGCAATAAAAGAAAATATCGAACGCGTTTTAATTGGGAAAAGTAATCTTATCGATTTAATCTTGACTTCATTGATCGCCGGTGGCCATGTTTTGTTGGAAGATATTCCAGGTACAGGAAAAACTGTAATGGCAAAATCGTTAGCCCGTTCCATTCATGCCGATTTTTCACGTATTCAGTTCACTCCTGATCTTTTGCCTTCTGATATCACTGGACTAAATTATTTTAACCAAAAAGAAGGCGATTTTGTATTCAAAAAAGGTCCTGCCTTTTGCAATATCCTTCTGGCTGATGAAATTAACCGTGCTACTCCCAGAACACAATCCAGTCTTTTGGAATGTATGGAAGAAAAACAAATTACAGTTGACGGAGTTACCAGAAAACTGGAAGATCCTTTTTTTGTTATCGCAACACAAAACCCTCTGGAAACCTCAGGAACATTTCCTCTTCCGGAAGCTCAGCTGGATCGTTTTTTCATGCAGCTTTCCATGGGGCTTCCCACTCCGGAAGAAGAACTGGCAATTATGAATCGTTTTATCAACGATCAGCCCTTGGAGCGTTTGGAAGCCGTTTGTCAGATTGACGAACTTCTGGAACTTCAACGATCCTATTCTTCCACATTTGTCCATCCGGTTTTACGTACTTATATGGTTTCCATCATTCAGGCTACACGCAATAATCCCAATATTGTTTCCGGAGTCAGCCCCAGAGGTACTCTGGCATTTCTCCGTGCTGCCCAGGCATATGCCATGGTACAGGGAAGAGAATACGTAATCCCGGAAGACATCAAAACAATTGCCATACCAGTTTTAGCACATCGTCTCGTTTTATCCAGAAGTGTCGGAAATATGTCAGACAGCGGTGAAGTTATAAAATCCATTCTGGATGAAGTTCCCGTTCCAACAGAAAATTGGAACGCTTAACCGCTCAATATAATTGTATGCAAAAACATTTGCAGGAATAGAGGCTTCTATGACAATTATTCTATTATTATTAGGTGCAGCACTGATTTATATGATCCAGTCCAGACTGTATTCCCATTACTGGAATCATGGTTTGACGGTAACAATTCGCTTTTCAAAACAGGCAGTAGTAGAAGGTGAATATACAACCTTAGTGGAAGAAATCACAAATAATAAACGCCTTCCCCTCCCTATCCTTCATGTGAAATTTCAAATCGGCCGAAATCTTCTATTTGAAGGAGGGGAAAATACCGCAGTCTCTGATTTAAGTTACAGACACGATATTTTTTCCATATTATTTTATCAAAAAATAACACGTACGCTGACTTTCCAATGTACGAAACGTGGTTACTATGCCATTGACCAGGCTAATCTTGTTTCCTCCAATTTATTTCTATCCGGAAATCTGGTGGATACCCAAAAGCAATCTACTTATCTTTACGTGTATCCCAAAGATATTAATATTTCTTCTCTGGATATACCATTTCAAAAAGCCATGGGAACCCTCCTGAGCAAACGGGTTTTATTTGAAGACCCATTTGAATTCCGTGGAATCCGTGAATATCAATTCACCGATCCGATGAACATGATTAACTGGAAAGCCACAGCAAAAACAGGCGATCTGATGGTAAATGTTCATAATTCTACATTAACTCCGGAAGCAGTAATCATCTTAGATCTCCAGGATGATACACTCTGGAAATATGATGACCTACATGAAACAGGAATTCGAATATCCTCTGCTTTGGCAATTCGTTTCCTTAATCAATCTATCCCTACGCGCATTATTTGTAACGGAAAAGATCAAATAACAAAAGAAACCATATCGGTTCCTGCCGGAAACGGAAAACGCCAAATTGCTTCCATCAATGAAAGTCTTGCAAGAATCGATTTGAAACAAGAACCGGAATCTTGTATCGATCAATTAAATCAGGAAATCTCCAACGCAACAAACTCCCATGCCTACTATATTTTTATCGGCAGCAGCTATGGACATGGAAGAGATATGCTGATTCAACGTCTGGCTGATCTCGGATGCGGGGCTCTATGGATTGCTTTATATGAAAAAGACATGCATGTACCGGTTTCTTCTTCCGATAATTTGACCGTTATTAAATGGGAGGTGCAGAAAAATGAGATATAAAAGCCGTATCAGTTATCTTTTGGAATTTCTTCATACCTACCTGGTATTGTTGGCAATAATGACCATTCCCATTGCCCTGCAAACATACACTTCCAACTTGATTCTTATGGCAAAAACATTATTTATCCTGGCAGCTATTATAATACTATTTTTTGCTGAGCGTTACTGCCGGTCTATTTTTTCTTTTTTATTGATTGGGATCCCGCTCCTGATCATTCCTTATCTCATTCAGACAAACGGGATTGATTTCTTTTATCAGTTTGCTGCGGTCATCATTTTAATTATCACATACGCCATGTGTCGTCTTGGAAGCAGTATCCCTTGGGTACAAGAACCAAACATCTACTATGAAGGTGTTTTTCTGGTAATTTACATTCTTGGTATTTATTTGGAAAATAGTTTTTTAAAAAACTGTATGGTTTATTACGCCATGGGATACCTGTTGATAATGCTTTTATACACCAATCTTACCAATATGGGAACGTTCTTAAAACTCAATCGTGAAGTAGCCAATCTTCCCGCCGGGCAAATCAAATCCGTAAACCGTATTATTCTCTTGATTTTATTAATCGTTACAATTGCCGCAATGCTGTTACTGCCTATAAGCGGACTTGGAAATGTGATTACAGGAATCGGTCTTTTCTTATTTAATCTCCTGAAGTGGATCATACGTTTATTTAAATCCGATAATGGGGAACCTGTTGAAAGTGTCGGTTTACAGGAACCGCCTGAAAACAAGCTTTTCAATTTACAGGGAGAAAACGCCAGCAATAGCAGTTGGTTGCTTGAGTTTTTTACTACCATCGCTTTTTTTGCTGCTACCGTTTTTATTCTTGCTGCTATAATTTACGGCATTTATTACGTCATCCGCCACTTTTATCGTCCAGCTACAGATGGAGATGAAAAATTGTTTTTAAAAAAATCCTCCATAAATGAAACCCATGTTTTCCTTTCAAAATCTACCAATGGAAAATTTGAAAAATTAGGAAAAGATCCCAATGGAACCATCAGACGTATTTATAAAAAAGCTATAAAAAAACGTACTACACAAGCACCACCATCCAGTTTTACACCAACGCAGCTGGAACACTTTTCCAAATTCCCGGATACAGAAGATTCAAAAAAACTGCATCAACTTTATGAACAGGCACGTTACAGCCAAGTTGGTGTAACAAAGGAAGATGTTGTCGCTGCCAAAAATTTACACATTTCTTAATCGGTCAAAAATTTGATATGCATTCAATGTACCAAATCCCCATTCGCGATTGGGATATACCAAATCGGGGCGCCTGTCAGCGCCCCTGATAAAAAATGTCAGCGCATCATTGGTATTCATAGCAGGACGATTTCCCAGACCTACGGCCCATTCCAAAAGAAGCGCAGCAGCTCCTGCCACATGTGCCGCTGCAATACTGGATCCTGTTTTTCTTACAAATTGATTATTCTTTCCCGGTCCATAAACCGAGACCCCGGGAGCCGTAATATCCGGTTTAATTTTATCATCCCTTGTATATCCTCTGCTGGAATGCTGATATAGACTTCCATCTGTATGATTATAGGTGCTTGTGGAAATTACCTGCTGTCCGGTAGCAGGCACACATAGTGTTGTATCAGGATTTGGTTTTAAAAATACAGTATCAGGATTTAAAAAACCTTCCATCGGAAGCCACATGTCATATCTTCCTGAAATAAATAAGGAATTGTATACCTGAATTGTCCATACCCCGGGAGTTGGATCCTGAAATCTTAAAACAATCAGAAATCCTCCCGATATGGGTTCAACAATCTGATAATCGATATACACGACTGATTTTTCGAAAATAAACGATGCCACTTCACTTCTTCCCAACCTCGCCGGTACTCTGGGAATACTTTCACCGGTAGGTGACAGTAAAGATATGGAATATACCTCCGGTGCCTGAGCCCAAAATTCCAGCGAGAATCCTCTTTCCTTTTCCCCTACCCGTATTTCTACTGGTTCCATTTCTTGTTTCTGTGAAAACATCCCCAAATAATGATGGGATCGTCCCGTTTCGTTTCCGGCAGCTGCCACCAAAATCGTTCCGATATCGCTTCCCATATATCCCATCACACGAGACAGCGGAGTAGCCCCTGTATGTCCTCCCTGATTCGATCCCACCCCCAGGCATACCACCAATGGCAATTGTAATCGTTTTGCCAGTTTCCGCAAATATGCCAAACCGGTCATAATATCATTTTCCTGATATGCAATTGCGTCTTCTTTTATAAAGAAAAAATCTCTTAAATATTTTTTAGCCGGTTTCAATTTCACCATAGCTATTTTGGCATCCACAGCAGCTCCGGTAAACATACCATCTTCTGTCATTTTTCCAGCAGCAATCCCGGCTAAAAACGTTCCATGACCGTTTTCATCTTTGGATGGAACAATTTCATAGGCCTTCTCTGATAAAATCGCTTCATTAATTGCCTCTTCCAGGTATTCGCTTCCATAAAAAAAATCTTCCGGCGCATTTCCGGACTGATCTTCCTGATCCCATATGGCAACAATTCTGGTCTTTCCGTCTTTACCAAGAAAAACAGGATTTTTATAATCAATTCCTGTATCAATAAATCCAATTAAAACATTTTCTCCGCTCAAATTTAAAATTGGCTGATTTTGTAGTGCAATAATCCCAGATGCCTCCATATTGCTTGTATCTAAAAGACCAAATAATTTAGGAATCGCAAAATAAGAATAATTATTGATCGATAATTCTCTCCAATCCCGAGGCCAATAATAAATTTCAAACCGATCCATGATAGATATTACACAATCGTTCGGCTGCCTTCTTCCGCTTCCATATTGAACAATCAAATCTAAGTAATCTTCTGATAAAATTCGCGCTCTGCAGACGTTCTCCATGTCATTTTCCCTTTTCACATATTTATT
Organism: Lachnospiraceae bacterium; assembly: GCA_026169045.1. Taxonomy (GTDB): domain Bacteria; phylum Bacillota; class Clostridia; order Lachnospirales; family Lachnospiraceae; genus Fimimorpha. The sequence continues at coordinate 17,798 of JAPFDH010000047.1, forward strand.
CCATTCATATGCCCATATTACATCCCCCATTCCGTTTTTATATAAAAAAACTGCAGTATACATAGTCCTGTGTTTTGATTCACAAGTCTATTTCTATACTGCAGTTTTTTTCTGTCTCTTATAATTTTACACGATCGGTATGAATTACTGCCCTCTTAATTCGATAATCGGGCCACCTGTATTTTCAATATACTCTTTTGTAATCGTTACGCGGCCAATATTATCATCCTTAGGAATTTCATACATAATATCCAGCATAAACTCTTCAATAATTGCCCGCAGTGCTCTGGCACCCGTATCTTTTTTCAATGCTTTCTTTGCTATAGCATGAAGTGCATCTTCTTCAAATCTCAAATCCACCTCATCCATAGCCAAAAGCTTCTGATATTGCTTCAAAATCGCATTTTTGGGCTCTTTCAATACCTGCACCAGCCGATCTTCATCCAGTGCATCCATAGTAAATACAATGGGAAGACGTCCCAAAAACTCCGGTATCATTCCAAATTTCCTCAAGTCTTCAATTTCTACTTTACGTAAAATGTCCGGATCATGATCATATTTATCCCTCAGATCTGCCTGGAATCCCATGGAAGAAGTACGATTTAAACGCTCTTTAATAATATCTTCCAAATCAGGGAATGCCCCGCCACAAATAAATAAAATATTTTTGGTATTGACGGTTTCCAAAGGCACCATCGCATTTTTGCTGTTTGCACCAACCGGCACTTCAACTTCTGCACCTTCCAAAAGTTTTAATAATCCCTGCTGTACTGCCTCTCCACTGACATCCCGGCTGGTAGTATTTTTCTTTCTTGCCAGTTTATCAATTTCATCAATAAAAATAATTCCATGCTCCGCCTTGGATACATCATTGTCTGCTGCTGCCAATAATTTTGAAATAACACTTTCAATATCATCACCAATATATCCGGCCTCGGTCAGTGATGTAGCATCTGCAATCGCCAACGGGACATTGAGAAGTTTCGCCAATGTTTTTACCAAATATGTTTTTCCACATCCTGTAGGTCCAATCATCAGCATATTGGATTTCTCGATTTCAACCCCATCCTTCACATCAGAAGCAATTCTCTTATAATGATTATATACCGCTACCGATATGGCTTTTTTGGCATAATCCTGTCCTACCACATATTCATTTAACTGTGCATTTATTTTGTGAGGTGCTGGAATAGCATGAATATCCAACACCGGCTCCTCAACTGCTTTCTTTTTCTTAATCTTCTGTTTTTGTGGAACCATATTAGGCATGTCTTCCATGTTAAATGGCATGTTCATCATTCCCGAAGGAATATTAAATCCCATCATACCAGGAAATCCGCCTTTTTCCACCTGATCAAAAGCTCTCTGCATACAGCTGTTACAAATACAGATATTTCCAGGCATAGTTATCATTTTTCCTGCCTTACTTTCCGGACGGCGGCATACATAACAAACTTTTTCGTATTCATCTTCTTTATGATTGTCAGAGTTTTGTTCTGACTTCATATCTTTTAATTCATCCTTATCTTCTGCCATATAAAATCTCCTTTTTCATCCTGGTGTAACTTCACTACGTTCCATTATAGCCGAACCGCTCGGATGTTACAAGTAAATAAAGCATAAAATCCCAAATGAAAAAGAAGGAATACCATAAAGATATTCCTTCCTTATCATTCTTCCATATACGGTCAGACACTTCACCCGATTAGTTTTCAATCAGCTTCTTTGTATCTTTCCAGCTCATCAGAGAACGAAGTTCTTCGCCTACTTTTTCCAGCTGATGTTCAGCTGCTTTCTTTCTCATAGCATGGAAACTTGTACATCCCACCTGATTTTCCAGAAGCCAATTCTTTGCAAAAACACCATCCTGAATATCTTTTAATACCTGACGCATTGCATTCTTTGTATCTTCTGTGATAATCTTTGGTCCTGTAATATAATCACCATACTCTGCTGTATTAGAAATGGAATAACGCATTCCGGCAAAACCGCTTTCATAAATAAGATCTACAATTAATTTCATTTCATGAATACATTCAAAATATGCGCTTTCTGGTTCATATCCGGCTTCTACCAAAACTTCAAAACCAGTCTTCATAAGTTCTGTCACACCACCGCAAAGAACTGCCTGTTCACCAAATAAGTCTGTTTCTGTTTCCTGACGGAATGTAGTCTCCAGAACACCTGCTCTTGCTCCACCAATTGCCAATGCATATGCTAACGCAAGATCATGTGCCTTACCAGTAGCATCCTGCTGTACAGCGATCAAACATGGAACACCCTTGCCTTCCTGATATGTACTTCTTACTGTATGACCTGGTCCCTTTGGAGCAATCATTGTCACGTCTACATCCTTTGGCGGAACGATCTGTCCAAAATGAATTGCAAATCCATGAGCAAACATCAACATGTTTCCTGGCTCCAGATTTGGTTCAATACTTTCCTTATACATCTTTGCCTGCTTTTCATCATTAATCAAAATCATAATGATATCTGCTTTTTTTGCTGCTTCTGCTGCTGTATACACTTCAAATCCTGCTGCTTCTGCTTTTGCCCAAGACTTGGATCCTTCATATAAACCAACGATCACATGACATCCGGATTCCTTTGCATTTAATGCATGCGCATGTCCCTGACTTCCATACCCAATCACCGCAATCGTTTTTCCTTCTAATAAAGATAAATTACAGTCTTTCTGATAATAAATTGTAGCCATATTCTTTTCCTCCATTGAATAAAATGATCTCTCGGAATCTTTAAGCCAATAAATATAAGGCTTTCAGATTCCTTTTTTATTAAAATCCCCCACTTTTTTGTCAAAAACCACTTGACAAATCGCTCAAAATTTGCGGCGAAGCCGATTGAATGTATTTTA
>JAPFDH010000052.1 GCA_026169045.1 Lachnospiraceae bacterium
TTAATTTCTTCATAATAGTCGGTAAAGATTCTTTGTAAAATATTCATAACTCTATTATGCATGAAAATGAAAAAAAAGAAACCCCTAACCCCTCAAGATTGAGGGGAAGGGGAGTTGAATAGGCGAAGCCTATTTTTTAGTGGGAGCTGCCTTGCTGTATGAAGCCGAACGTGTGTATTTAAGACGTTAAATAACAAATTAAATTTTAGTAAAGTGTCACAGGGTTATCGAAAAGACAGTAAAGAAAATTTTATGGAAAATGTACCTTGTCAAAACAATTAATATGGTCTATAATAAAACCATAGTAATCCTGGGGTGTTCGAGATTCCTGTTTTTTTGAACCTACATGACATAAAAAGGGATTCCTAGATTGCTGTATGGATGCCAGGCCTCCATTGAGTGGAAGGCAGAAGTTCAGCTGCGGTTGCCCACCTAGCATAGCTAGGCGTCAAACTGCAGGAGACGGCACCTTGGGATTATAAGTACAGAAGATAGGAAAGTTTAAAACGTACATCAGAAAAATAAATAAGATACCAAAGATAAAACAGTCGTTTGCCATATGAGGCAGGCGGCTGTTTATTTTTGTATTTTGGCGAACCTTTTTTCCATATCAGATTGGAATATCTTATTTTTTGTGACATAAAATATTTTATCGGAATAGGTGAAACTTGGGAGGAGGGTTCATGGTATTACCAAAACGGTGTCTTGGAAAATGGCTGATTTTAATAGTGATTATCGGTTGTGCTGTTGGAATAGTAATTGTTTCTTTTACCGGCAAAAAGGAGATAAATCATCGTGTTACAAGAGGACAAGCCGCGAAAGCAATCGCATTGGTGTTTACAACAAGGGAAGAATGTTTGAATACGGAGAAGTCTTATTTTCATGTTAAAGATCAGGATGCCTGGTTTGTTCCATACATGAATTATCTTTATGAAAAGGGTGTGCTTGATGAAAACAAAATAGAAGCAACCAGAAAGAGTGCAGAGAAAAGTTTGAATGGAACAGAATTGGCTGAAATATTAGATCAATTAAAAATTATTGGAGATTGGGATTACCTAAAAAAAGAAGAGTTAACGGAGGAATTGTGGTGGCGGGTTTATGATAGAATTTTGGAAAGCTATGATACAAAAAAGCAGATTGCACCGACTATTTTAACGATACAGGAAGTATTAAGACAGCAGGATATCTCTGAAGCATGGCAGGTAGAGACCGATCAGGGAACGTATCGATTTGACGGACTGGCTGTAGATTATTATATCGGAAAGAAAATTCGTGTTTTGTGTAAGGGGAATGAGATTATTCGCATTTTAGAAGAAATTTCGGATGATGAAATACATAAGGAAGAAAATCAGACGGTAGAACCGGAAACGATTATTGATTCAGGAGAATCAGAAAAAGATGGGGAGGAGGAAGAAATTCAAGAAGCGAAAGATCAGGAGGAAAAGATTCGTGTATTGATTCAAACATCGGATTATAGCGGAAAAGTCCATGATTCTGTTATCATTACCAGTTCAGAATCTTTTACATTGGGATATGAAGAAAAAACACAGCACTATGAAGCTGGAAGTCTGGTTACGATAGACAGAAATCTCATGGAATTTGCAGGAGGAAGACTGACTGCACAGGCTGATGGAGATGGAAGAATTCAATTATTATCGGTGCACCGTGCCAGTGGAACGCCAGAGTATCCGGGAAATATGCAGTTTTACCTGGAAGAGGATGGAATTATAGTTATTAATGAAGTAAACCTGGAAGATTATCTTTGCCTTGTAGTACCCAGTGAGATGCCTGCCAGCTATGGACTGGAAGCGGCAAAGGTGCAGGCTGTCTGTGCCAGAAGTTATGCATGGAAAAAAATTCATGAAGGGGTTTTTCAGGAATATGAGGCGCATGTAGATGATAGCACATCCTATCAGGTGTATAATAATATTCCGGCACAGGAAGTGTCAACGGAAGCAGTTCGGCAAACAAAAGGGCAGATGATTTTATATAATAAACAGGTGGTTCAGCCATATTATTTTTCCACATCCTGCGGCTATACAACCAATAGTGAGATTTGGGGAGCCGATCCCAATGATTATCCTTATATTGTAGCACAACCAGTTTCTCCGTCTGGTGGAGAACTTCAGTTGGATAATGAAGATATCTTTTGTGATTTTATTCGTGATTGGACTTATCCGGCTTATGAAAATGGTTACGCATGGTATCGCTGGCATTATACCATGGATTTGAGTGAAATGAACATCCAATTGGAAGAACGGTTACGTGTATTGGAGGATGCAGACGGTGTTAATTATATGGATCCCAATGGTATGCTATTGCCAGTCAAACAGGTGAATCTAGGGGATATTCAAAGTATAGAAGTGATGGAAAGAGGAAAGGGTGGAATCGTCCGATTGTTAAAAATTACTGGCAGCAAAGAGACCATTTATATCAATAAAGAAATTACGATTCGTAAACTAATAGGAGCACCTAACCGAACCTATCAAAATATGTCAGAAGAAGGACAACAAGTAAGTGAAGGCGATCATCTCCCCAGTGCATTCTTTTGTCTGGAAGGAATTTGGGAGGAAGAACAATTAGTGGGATATGAAGTCTATGGTGGTGGAAACGGGCATGGAATTGGAATGACACAAAACGGAGTGGATGCCATGGCTAAAAGCGGTAAAACCTATAAAGAAATACTGGAATTTTTTTATCCATCAATTACTATTGAATCCATGTACTAGGAAATCTAAATAATTGAAACAGTAAGAGATGAAACGTCAAATTGTGCCATTTTTTGTGAATGTATGTTGAATTTGCTTGCATAATCCGTGACAAAGCTGTATAATTTACAAAAAGAATGGATGACAGGATAGGAGGATTTCATAAATGACAAAGATTTCGATGACGACTCCCATTGTAGAGATGGATGGAGATGAGATGACAAGAATTCTGTGGAAAATGATCAAAGAAGAGCTGATACTGCCTTTTGTTGATTTGAAGACAGAATACTATGATCTGGGTTTGCCATATAGAGATGAAACAAATGATCATGTAACAATAGATTCCGCAAATGCGACGAAAAAATATGGTGTTGCTGTAAAATGTGCTACAATTACACCGAATGCCGCACGCGTAGAGGAATACCATTTAAAGGAAATGTGGAAGAGTCCAAATGCTACTATCCGTGCGATTCTGGATGGAACGGTATTTCGTGCTCCTATCTTAGTAAACGGAATTGAACCCAATGTAAAATCTTGGAAGAAACCGATTACGATCGCCCGTCATGCCTACGGAGATGTATACAAAGCATCTGAAATGAAAATTCCGTCAGCAGGAAAAGTAGAACTTGTTTATACAAATGAGTCCGGTGAAGAGGTAAGAGAACTCATTCATAATTTTGCGGGTCCCGGTATTATTCAGGGTATGCATAATACAGAAAAATCAATTTCAAGTTTCGCTAGAAGCTGTTTTAATTATGCATTAGATACAAAGCAGGATCTTTGGTTTGCTACAAAAGATACCATTTCCAAAAAGTATGATCATACATTCAAGGACATTTTCCAGGATATTTATGATAAAGAATATAAAGAAAAATTTGAAAAAGCCGGAATAGAATATTTTTATACACTAATTGATGATGCTGTCGCACGTGTGATCAAGTCTGAAGGTGGATATATTTGGGCTTGTAAAAACTATGATGGAGATGTTATGAGCGACATGGTGGCGACTGCTTTTGGATCTTTGGCTATGATGACATCTGTATTGGTTTCCCCGGAAGGCGTATATGAATATGAGGCGGCACATGGAACGGTTCAGAGACATTATTATAAATATTTAAAGGGAGAGAAAACATCTTCCAATCCTGTTGCCACAATATTTGCTTGGAGTGGAGCATTACGTAAAAGAGGAGAATTGGATCAGAATTTTGCTCTTATGGAGTATGCAGATAAACTGGAAGAAGCAAGCATTAAGACGGTGGAATCCGGAGTAATGACTGGAGATTTGGCCAGAATTACAACACTTCCAAATGTAACTGTGGAGACAAGTGAGGGATTTATCAAAGCGATTGCTGAAAATTTAGCTGCCTTGATGACAAATGTAAAGTAAATGGAGAGCGAATATGAAAACAGTTCATCTCAGGAATCTTGAGATTGGTACTAAAATGCCTAAAGTATGTGTTCCTATTGTAGGAAAAACATTTTCCGAGATTATAGAACAGGCGGAAAAAATCAGCCCTATGGGAGCTGATTTGGTAGAGTGGCGAGTTGATTATTGTGATTTTTATCATGACAGAGAACAGGTGGAAGAAGTTTTGGTTTCCGTTCGTCAGATTTTAGAAGATACGCCCATTTTATTTACATTTCGCAGTAAAGCAGAGGGAGGAAATGTAGATATTGACGGAAACGAATATCTGGAATTGAACCGTTTTGCTATTCAGGAGGGAATGGCGGATATTATCGATGTAGAATTATCCTGTGAAGAGGCAATCTTAGACGAAATTATCCGTACAGCTCATAGGGCCCAGATTCCTGTTATGCTCTCAAGTCATGATTTTGAAAAGACTCTGAATACAGTAGTCATGATAAAGAGACTGAAATATATGGAAGAAAAGGGTGCTGATATAGCAAAACTGGCAGTGATGCCAAAGAATGAAAGGGATGTTTTAAACCTGTTGGATGCCACATTAACTGCCAGAGAACAGATGGATATTCCCATAGTGACTATGGCAATGGGAGGAATCGGAACCATCAGCCGATTAAGCGGAGAGTGTTTTGGCTCAGCGCTGACGTTTGGATGTGTAGGAAAGGCAAGCGCTCCTGGTCAAATGGAATTACGTCAGTTGAAAGAAACTTTGGATTTTATCCATAGGGGAACAGTTAGAACAGAAATGGAATAATAGAAATAATGAAAGTGGTGTATAATCATTCATGGTAAATGATTTTGCACCACTTTTTATTTACGCGCAGACAACGAGCTGTGTGTGGATGCTTGCATACACATACGGCGATTGTCCGCGAACGTGAGAAACTCGCAAAGCTTGTTTCTCATCGTTATACAAAAAAATTCGGAGTTCCCTCTGCTTTCAGAGTAGAATTCCGAATTTTAAATATACCGTTTAAAAAATGTGATTAAAGGAAACGCATTTTTTTAACCATTCCTACAAACTCATTATTATTTTTTGTTTTTGTAAAGAGATCTAAAATTTTTTCCACAGCCTCTTCTTCTTTCATTCCATTTATGGATTTGCGAAGAATGCCTACGGCTTCCAACTCATCAGGGGAGAGCAGAAGATCGTCCCTGCGCGTTCCGGATTTGGATATATCAATGGCGGGAAAGATTCTTTTTTCGGATAATTTGCGGTCTAAGACCAGTTCCATATTTCCGGTTCCCTTAAATTCTTCAAATACAACATCATCCATGCGGCTTCCTGTATCCACAAGGGCAGTGGCAAGAACGGTTAAACTCCCGCCTTCCCGCATATTCCGGGCAGCACCAAAAAAACGTTTTGGCATATGGAGAGCAGCCGGATCCAAACCGCCGGATAACGTTCTGCCGCTGGGAGTTACAGTTAAATTATACGCACGTGCCAGACGAGTAATGCTGTCCAGAAGGATAATGACATCTTTTTTATGTTCAACCAAACGCTTTGCACGTTCCAACACCATTTCCGAAACCCGTTTGTGGTGTTCAGGCAGTTCGTCAAATGTGGAATAGATGACTTCCACATTATCCCCCTCAATGGATTCCTTGATGTCGGTTACCTCTTCGGGACGTTCATCAATTAAAAGAACAATCAGATGCATATTCGGGTGATTGGCAGTGATAGCTTTAGCAGCCTGTTTTAAAAGAGTGGTTTTTCCGGCTTTTGGCGGAGAGACAATCATTCCTCTTTGCCCTTTTCCAATGGGACTCATAAGATCAACAATTCGCATAGAGATTGGTCCACCGTTGACTTCCATATGGAGTCGGGAGTTGGGAAAAATTGGGGTAAGATCTTCAAAAGAAGTTCTTTTTTCCGCTTCTTCTGGAGGAAGACCGTTTACTTCATTTACATAAAGAAGTGCGGCAAATTTTTCTGTAGGAGTCTGGATGCGACGCATACCCGAAAGAACATCACCGGTTTTTAAGTTAAATCTGCGGATTTGAGATGGGGATACATACACATCATTGTCACCGGGCAGATAATTGGCAGAACGGATGAAGCCAAAACCATCCGGCATCACTTCAAGAATTCCATTGGCAGGGATACCACTATCGATTTCGGATAAATTGGCAGGATTAAATTCCTTCTGTTCCTGATTTTGTTGAGAATTCGAAGCAGTGTTATTTGGAGTATAATAATTTTGGCGTTGCTGATTGTTGTAGTAACGATTTTGATTATATGTTTTGTTATTATTGGAATAAGAATTATCGCGGTTATTATAGGATCCGCTGTATCCGTTATTGTTATTGTAGGTTGTGGAATTGGACGCATTGCCGGAAGTATTTACTCCAGAGTTACTGTAGGATCCAGAATTTTCATAATTGCGATTTGCATTATAAGAATTATTGGAATTGGAACGGTTTAAGTTATAAGTTCCGTATCCATTGTTGTATGGCACAGAAGTGTTGTTGTAGCTGTAGGTGGTACTGCCGTAATTTCCAGAGCTATTGTAGTTAGTAGAATTTTGGCTGTTGTATGATGTGCCGTTATAGGAAGAATGGGTATTCGATGAAGAGTGGTTATAAGAATGAGAACGATTTCCTGTATGTCCGGAAGCAGAAACGGATGTGTTTTTTTCTGAAACGGAGGAAGCAACGGATTTCCGATCCGTATCGTTTTCATGAGAAGGTTCTGTTACAGATTCGGTCATTTTTTTTTGTTCTTCATCATAGAGTTCAGCTAGACGGTCAATCAGTGCTGATTTGCGAATTGTACTGACACCTTTTAATCCTTTTGATTTTGCGATTTCTTTCAACTCTGCTAAAGGAAGAGTAGCTAATTTTTCACGCATAAAAATCTCCTTGATCATAAATAATTAAAATGAATGTGCACTTTCACCTTGTATAATGTTTTAAATTGTATGGATATCATTTAAGAATCGTATAATAAATGATGAGACAAATAAAAGTTTTAAGAACCAAGTATACATTCCAATACAGTATAACGCATTCTGTGAAAAAATGGAAGAAAAAACTTTGAAAACTTGACTACTAATTTTAAAATTGTTATAGTAGTAATTACGGATATAATCAGATTAGTAAAGAAAAAACAAGAGTATCTTTTAAGTGATTATTGTAGAAAGAAGTACGAAAGCAGAGAGGACAAGTGTGGCATGAAGTATTGGGATGAAAAACCATATTATTCCCTGAATTATTATTTAAAACAGACGTTTCATGAGAAAGTTTATCGGGTTGCTTTGGATGCTGGTATGACCTGTCCAAATCGGGATGGGACGATTGGCACAGGTGGATGTATTTTTTGCAGTGCCGGGGGATCTGGAGATTTTGCAGGAGACAGAAAAGAATCCATCACACAGCAGATTGAGCACGGAATACAGGGACTTAAGAAATTTCATGCGGATGGATATATTGCTTATTTCCAGGCTTATACAAACACATATGCACCTCTGTCGTATTTAAAACAAGTATATACAGAAGCAATAGAACATCCTCAGGTCAAAGCAATATCAATTGCCACGAGACCGGATTGTCTTTCTGATGAGACGATAGCGTTACTGGCGACGTTAAATAAAAAGAAGCCGGTTTGGGTTGAATTGGGGCTTCAGACCATACATGAAGAGACAGCCCGATATATTAGGAGGGGATATTTGCTGGAGTGTTTTGAAAATGCAGTTACCAGACTTCGATCAAAAAAAATTGAGGTTATTGTTCATACAATTTTAGGCCTTCCCGGTGAAAACAGGGAAGATATACTGGAAACCATTCATTATCTAAATCGAATGGATATTCAGGGGATAAAATTGCAGTTGCTTCATGTATTGGAAGGAACGGATCTTGCCAAAGATTACCGTTTGGGAAACTTTCAAGTTTTAGAGCTGGAAGAATATGTGGATCTGGTAGTGGACTGTATTGCGAATCTTTCAGAAAATATTGTGATACATCGATTGACAGGTGATGGTCCAAAAGACATATTGATTGCACCACTTTGGAGTACAAGTAAAATGCAGGTGCTGAATAGAATTCATCATCGATTAAAAGAATTAGGAATATGGCAGGGAAAAGCATTGGACAGAAGACTCTGCGAAGAAAAAGTGTGAGATAGGGGGATCAATCCATGTTTTCAGAGTCAATTACATTATATAAACTTATGGTGTTATATATGCTGAAAAAAGTGAATTTTCCGTTGTCCAATGCTCAGATGTCTGATTTTTTTCTGAATAAAGAATATACGAATTATTTTACCTTTCAGCAAGTGTTAAATGAATTGTTAGAATCCAATTTGATTCGTGTGGAGACCATACGTAATACTTCACGTTATGAAATGACAAAAGAAGGGGAAGAGGTCCTTTATTATTTTGGAAATAAAATTTCGGAAGCTATCGTGGAGGATATGAATCAGTTTTTAAAGGATAATAAGTTTAAACTTAGAAATGAAACAGGAATTGTTTCCGATTATTATAAATCAACGGATCATGATTATGTCGTACATTGTGAGGTACGGGAAGGAAAATCGGTTTTACTGGAAGTCAATGTCACGGTACCGGGGGAGGAACAGGCATCGGTAATGTGTGATAACTGGAAAAATCATAGTCAGGAGATTTATGCATATATCATGAAAAATCTGATGTAGTATATCATAGATAAAAGTATCATAGATAAAAGTATCATAGATAAAACGTAACAGTTCAGCCCGCGCCATTCGTAAAACCGCACTGCGTGCTTACTGTGGCTGTCGCCACTGTTTTACTCATTTGCAGGCGCTCAGCTCATAGGTCTGATCGGGAGAGAAAATTATGCAAGCATAATTTTCTCTCCCGTTACAGCCCTATGGCTGAACAAAATATACTAAAATATAAAAAGTACTTGCAAAATTATATTGGCTATGATAGACTATATACGCTGTGAATAACGGTAGAGAGTAGCTGCTGGTTGGAAACCATCAGCAATAATGATTAAAGAGGTGAAAAACATGAAGGAAGGAATCCATCCAAAATATTATCAGGCAAAAGTTGTTTGCAACTGCGGTAATGAGTTTGTGACAGGTTCTACAAAGCCAGAAATCCACGTAGAAATCTGTTCTAAATGTCATTCATTCTACACAGGCCAGCAGAAAGCTGCAGCTGCCCGTGGACGTATTGATAAGTTCAACCGTAAGTACGGTGTTACAAAGTAATCAATGGACATGGATAGAGGGTCGTTGCATTTTTGCAACGGCCCTTATTTGATATTTGCAGTTGGGCTATGGAGGATATGACATGAAATCATCTGGAATTGGTGGCCAGGCAGTATTGGAAGGAATTATGATGAAAAATCATGATGAATACGCCGTGGCTGTACGCAATGCCGATCATGATATTGTAAAAATAAAAAAACAATATAAAGGACTGGGCTCAAAATGTAAAGTATTTCGCCTGCCATTTGTACGTGGAATATTTAGCTTTATAGATTCTATGATTTTAGGAATGAAAACGCTTACATTTTCTGCTGACATTTATGGTGAAAATGAAGAGGAAGAACCATCCAAAATAGAAGTATGGCTGGCCGATAAATTGGGAGAACGATTTGAAAAATTGATTATGGGACTAACGATAGCATTTTCTATTGTGTTAGCTGTAGTTATTTTTATGATGCTACCCGTATTCCTGTCAAGTTTATTAAAGCCCATTTTACCTTCTTTGTTTTGGCAGTCTCTTTTGGAGGGTTTGATTCGGATCGGTATTTTTCTTGGTTATGTTTCCTTGATTTCTTTGATGAAAGATATTCAAAGGGTTTACATGTATCATGGTGCAGAACATAAATGTATCAATTGTATTGAACATGGAATGCCACTGACAGTGGAAAATGTGAGAAAAAGTTCCCGTTTTCACAAACGCTGCGGAACGAGTTTCCTGATTTTTGTTGTTTTAATCAGTGTAATCTTGTTTATTATCATTCAGGTGGATAGTCTTTGGATGAGAATGATTACGCGGGTTCTTTTGATCCCTGTGATTGCGGGGATTTCTTATGAAGTTCTGCGCATGGCGGGTAATTCGGATCATATGGTTATCAATCTGATCAGCAAACCTGGTCTTTGGGTGCAGAGAATTACAACAAAAGAACCTACCGATGATATGATTGAAGTAGCTATAGCGGCGGTGGAAGAAGTTTTTGACTGGAAAAAATATTTGCGGGAAGAATTTCAATATGAGGAATCAGAAACAGAGCCGGATAATAGTAGAAAGTTTGAGGAAACAGATTGAACGTGACATATGAATTGCTTTTGAGAGAAGGCAGTAAACAGTTAAAGGAAGCGGGCATATCAGAGGCTGACCTGGATGCCTGGTATTTATTGGCAGAATGTTTCGGGATTGATCGTGTGTATTATTTGCTGCATAAACAAGAAGTCATTGAAGAAAAGCAGAAAAATATTCAGGAATATTGGAATAAAATAGAAAAAAGGGCGGAAAGAATTCCACTGCAGTATATTATCGGGACGCAGGAGTTTATGGGATTCCCATTTTTGGTGAATGAATATGTTTTGATTCCCAGACAGGATACAGAAACATTGGTGGAAATTATTTTGGCCGAGCAAAAGAGGAGAGAGGTTTCTATACTGGATATGTGTACCGGATCAGGGTGTATTGCGATTAGCCTTGCGTTGCTTGGAAAGTATAGAAATGTAGAAGGAACCGATATTTCTCCAGAAGCGATAAAAATTGCAAAAGAAAACAACCGTATTTTGGATGCCGGTGTCTTGTTCTACACAGGGGATTTATTTGAAAATGCAGGCAAATCCTATGATGTTGTCGTTTCTAATCCGCCGTATATTCGAAAAGAAGTAATAGAAACGCTGGAGCCGGAAGTAAAAGATCATGAACCATACCAGGCATTGTATGGACCGGATGATGGACTTTATTTTTATCGTGTGATTGCAAAAGAGGCATATAAAAGGCTTTCTATAGACGGAAGTCTTTATTTTGAAATCGGTTATGACCAGGCAGAAGATGTTTGTGAGATTATGAAACTTGAACAATTCCGTTCTATTCAGGTTAAAAAAGATCTTGCCGGGAAGAATCGTGTAGTTACGGGAAAAAAATGAAATAATTGAAAAGTTGGAAAGGATTGGTATAGAATTATGTTTGATAAGCTGGATGATATATTGATTCGATATGATGAAATCATGCTGGAATTAAATAATCCTTCTGTAGCGGAAGACCAGGGACGCTTTCGTAAATTAATGAAAGAGCAGGCAGAGCTGGCACCTATTGTGGAGGCATATACGAAATATAAAAAAGCAAAACAGACAATTGAAGACAGCGTGATGATGCTGGAGGAAGAAAGCGACGAAGAGATGCGGGAGCTTTTAAAAGAAGAATTGGCTAACGCAAAGAAAGAAGAGGAAAGTTTGGAACAGGAGCTTAAAATTTTACTTCTTCCGAAAGATCCAAATGATGATAAAAACGTTGTAGTAGAAATTCGTGCCGGAGCCGGTGGTGATGAAGCTGCTCTGTTTTCTGCAGAATTATGCAGAATGTATATGAGATTTGCTGAACGAAACCATTGGAAATCAGAAATGATAAGCTGTAACGAAAATGGAATCGGCGGTATGAAAGAAGTTATCTTTATGATCAGTGGACAGGGTGCCTATTCAAAATTAAAGTATGAGAGTGGTGTACACCGTGTACAGAGAGTACCTGAAACAGAAAGCGGAGGAAGAATTCATACATCCACCAGTACAGTGGCTATTATGCCGGAGGCAGAAGAAGTAGACGTGCAGTTGGATATGAATGATTGCCGTTTCGATGTTTTCCGTGCATCCGGAAATGGTGGACAGTGTGTCAATACAACTGACTCAGCCGTTCGTTTAACGCATATACCCACAGGAATTGTCATTTCCTGTCAGGATGAAAAAAGTCAGTTAAAAAATAAAGATAAAGCGTTACGAGTACTTCGTGCAAAATTATATGAGTTAGAGTGTGAAAAACAGCACAATGCTGAAGCAGCAGAGAGAAGAAGCCAAATCGGTACAGGAGACCGGTCAGAAAAAATACGTACGTATAATTTCCCTCAGGGACGTGTGACAGAGCATCGTATTAAATTAACTCTTTATAAGCTGGATGCTGTGATGGATGGTGATTTATACGAAATCATTGATAGCCTGATTGCCGCGGATCAGGCAGCAAAATTGGGAAAAATGCAGGAAACAGCGTAAAAAAATATTAAATTATTATGAATAATACCAAATAAGTGATTGAAAAACCTCTTTCCTGTGCTATAATATGGATGGAAAGTTTATCAAATGCAGCACAGATAAAGGGAATGATACAAATTTAGTGCCGGGCCGATTTGCACCGAGCGGTGGTTTGATAGAAAGATTGGGGTAAGACGATGAATATTGGATTGATTGCACATAATACAAAAAAAACATTACTGGAAAATTTCTGTATTGCCTATAAAGGAAGTCTTAAGAAACACCATTTGGTGGCAACTGGAATGACAGGAAAACGAATCGAAGACGCCACGGGATTGACTGTTACAAAATTTTTGCCGGGTATCATGGGAGGCGATAAGCAATTTCAAAATGAAATTACAAACCATGATATTGACATGGTGATTTTTTTCCACCAAAATGATATTGAATCCAAAGATGAAGGTATAAGCCTTGTGGAAGTTATGCGGCTTTGTGATTTTTATAATATTCCTTTGGCTACAAATATAGCTACAGCAGAATCTCTGATTATGGGTCTTGATAATGGCGATATCATAGAGCAGAGAAGAAGTGAAGCGATTGGTTTATAAAAAGATTAGACTGAAAAGAAATAAAAGATATGCTGTTTCATATTGGCTTTAATTTTGGATAGGAAAGGGAGACAGTACTGTGAAGATTCAAGGTTCTGAACGACTTTGATTTCTTGCAGTACTGTCTCCTTTTATTTACGCGCAGACAACGAGCCGTGTGCAGATGCTTGTATACGCATACGGCGACTGCCCGCGAACGTGAGAAACTCGCAAAGCGTGTTTCCCATCGTTGCTTGATCAGATAAAATCAGGCGTATATTTATTATTGTGCCAATTCTTCCCAACGCTCATATAGCATATCCAATTGTTTTTGCAAATCCTGCTTTTCTTTGTCCAATTCCAGTAATCGCTCCAAATTAGAAGCAATTTCAGGATCAGCCAACTGTTCGTCAATAGCAGATATCTGTTCTTCCAGTTGGGTTATGGAATCTTCGGTTTTTTTCAATTCATTTTGCTGCTTCCTTATTTGAGCCTGTTCTTCTTTTTGGCGTTTCCAATCTTCTTTTTGCGAGGAAGTATCATTGGTTTCTTTGATGACTGTTTGTGGAGAAGAAAGAATATCTTTCTTTTCCAGATAATAGTCATAGTTTCCGATATAATTCACAAAAGTTTGGTTTGTTAATTCTAAAATCCGGGTAGCTGTTTTGTTAATGAAATAACGGTCATGGGAAACATATAAAATCGTACCGGTATATCGGTTTAATGCCTGTTCCAGAATTTCTTTTGACATCATATCCAAATGGTTTGTCGGCTCATCCAAAATTAAAAAATTGGAATCAGAAAGCATAAGTTTGGCCAAAGAAACCCGACCACGTTCACCACCGCTTAGTTCGCTGATTCGTTTGAAAACATCATCCCCGGTAAAAAGAAAGGCAGCCAGGACATTGCGGATTTGTGTATTATTCAAATTGGGATAGGCATCCGATATTTCTTCAAATAGAGTTTTTTCCATATGAAGAACATGGTGTTCCTGATCGTAATATCCCACATGTACTTTGGAACCCAAAGTCACTGTACCACAGTCTGCTGGTTCAATTCCATTAATAATTTTCAGAAGAGTCGTCTTTCCGGTACCGTTATTGCCGATGACAGCAACACGTTCTCCACGCTTAATTTCAATATTTGCATCCTGAAATAAAATATGATGATCAAAAGACTTGGATAACCCTTCTATGGTCAGTACATCATTTCCGCTTAAAATATTAGGTTCGAGTCGGATATTCATGGAAGAAATATCGGTAGTAGGTTTATCCAGAACTTCAATTTTATTTAACATCTTTTCGCGGCTTTCTGCACGTTTAATGGATTTTTCCCTGTTAAAAGATCTCAATTTGGTGATTACAGCTTCCTGGTGTTTGATTTCACGCTGCTGATTTTCATATTGTTTTATCAGAGCATCCATAACCGCTTTTTTCTTTTCGCTGTATGCAGAATAATTACCGGTATATGTGCGGATGGATTTATTATCAATTTCAATTATTTTTGTTACAATTTTATCCAGAAAATATCGGTCATGTGATACAATAATTACACTTCCGGAATAGTTCATAAGAAATGATTCCAGCCAGGTTATGGAAGAAACATCCAAATGGTTGGTAGGTTCATCCAATAGTATAATGTCTGGATGAGATAACAATAATTTACTGAGAGAAAGACGGGTTTTTTGTCCGCCGGATAAAGTTTCAACCGGCATATCAAATTCATTTTCCTGAAAGCCCAGTCCCTTTAAAACCCCATTGATTTCACTTTTATACGCATATCCGTTCATTAACTCAAATTGGTGGTTCAAGCGTGTATATTGATCTAAAAGTTCTTTTAGAGTATCGCCGGATGCATCTTTCATATCCAATTCCAGCTGTCGGATTTGATTTTCCATCCGTATAACATCCTGTTTAACCGTAAGCATTTCCGTATAGATGGTATTTCCCCCAGTTAAATCCTGGTGTTGGGCCAGATAGCCGATAGTTTTTCCTTTTGCAAGAATAACTTCTCCGGTGTCAGGAGATAAAAGTCCCATAATAATTTTCAACAGGGTTGTTTTTCCGGCTCCGTTAATTCCTACAATAGCGGCTTTTTCCCGTTCTTCTATGTGAAAAGATCCTTTTTCTATAAGGGTTTTATCGATAAATGATTTACTGATATTGTTGCATGCCAGTATCATGATGGTACCTTCTTTCTATCTTGATTCACTATATCATGATTCAGTTTACTAAAAAAGAGAATGCATGTCCAGTAGTTTTCGCAGAAACAAAAGAGTGCATTTGAAAAAAACAAAAATATTACATTTTTTTTGAAAGATAGATTGACACATATTTGACATACCGTTATAATTTAGGATGAAAAATGATATATTTTTTGGAAAGGCGGAATCATTGTGGACAATAAACAGATATCGAAAGCGGTAATTAAACGTTTGCCAAGATACTATCGTTATCTGGGAGAATTGATGCAGGATGGCGTAGAACGGATTTCTTCCAATGAATTGAGTGAGAAGATGAAAGTGACGGCTTCTCAGATCAGACAGGATTTAAATAATTTCGGCGGTTTTGGACAGCAGGGATATGGATATAATGTTCCTTTTTTATATAATGAAATTGCAAAAATCCTCGGGATTGATAAGCAGCATAATTTGATTATTATCGGGGCAGGAAACTTGGGACAGGCAATTGCAAATTATGCAAATTTTGAGCGTCGCGGTTTTATGATTAAGGGAATGTTTGATGTGAATCCAAGATTGATTGGAATGACAGTGAGAGGAATAGAGATTTATTCAATTGAGCAGCTGGAAACTTTTATAAAAGAACATGATGTGCAGATAGCAGCATTGACAATACCAAAGGAAAGGGCAGAAGAGATGGCAGAGAAACTGGTCTCTTATGGAGTAAAGGCAATTTGGAATTTTGCACATACGGATTTGAATTTGCCTAAGGATGTTGTTGTAGAGAATGTGCATCTTTCGGAGAGCTTAATGCGTTTGTCATATAAAGTCAGCAATATGAATAAATAGACAGAAGAGTAAGGTTCCGTAATGAGGGGCTGACGCAATATTGCGTCAGCCCTTCTCTGTCATATTGATTGGAGGTGCCGGTGTGATAGCAGGAATAGGTACGGATATCTGTGATATCCGGCGTATCGAAAAAGCTGTTAAAAAAAGTTGTTTTTTAGAGAAGGTATATACCAAAAAGGAAATTGAACAAAGCAAAGGACGAAGTAGTTCCCTGGCTGGAAATTTTGCTGTGAAGGAAGCTGTATCAAAAGCGCTTGGAACCGGATTTCGGGGTTTTGGTCCCCAACAGATTGAAGTATTGCGTCAGGAATCAGGTGCACCGTATGTACAATTATACGGAAAGGCATTGGAAATTATGGAAGAAAAGGGAATTGACCGTTTTTTTATTTCCATTTCCCATGAAAAAGAGTATGCTATTGCATATGTGGTGGCAGAAAAAGAAGAAAAAGAAATGGGGCAGTAGTTATGAGAGAAGAGATAAATTATATTTTAACTGCAGAACAGGCAAAAGAAGTGGATAGCCAGTCCATTCAAATGTATGGAATTCCATCGCTTGTATTAATGGAACGGGCAGCGCTGGCTTTATCGGAAGAGATATGTAAAAACAAAAATATAACAAAACAAGCCCGTATTTTGGTAGTAGCCGGGATGGGAAATAATGGAGCAGACGGACTGGCAGCAGCAAGAATTTTACATGAATTCGGCTACCAGAATATTTCTGTACTGGCAATAGGGAAAGCTGAAAAGGCAACACAGGAATGGAAATGTCAGTGTCATATTTTGGATGAATTAGAGATTTCCGTGATAATCAGGAACCAATTGGAAGAACGGGAATATATTGATATCAGGGAATCCGACCTTATTATTGATGCTTTATTTGGAATCGGATTAAAGAGAGATATATCCGGGGTTTATGAAAAGGTAATTGAAAACATCAATGAAAGCCGTGCTGAAAAATATTCCATAGACATTCCGTCGGGTATTTGTGCTTCAACGGGGAAAATTATGGGATGTGCGGTAAAGGCCGATCGTACTGTCACATTCGGTTATAAGAAACTGGGAATGGTATTATATCCGGGATCAGAATATGCTGGTTTTGTTATTTGCCGGGATATTGGATTTCCTAAAAAAATAATGGAAAATGTGACCCCCAAATTTTTTACATATACGCAAGAGGCAATACGATTGCTTCCGAAGCGACCGGCATATTCCAATAAAGGGACATTTGGCAAGATACTTGTTATTGCCGGTTCTCCGAATATGGCGGGTGCGGCATTTTTGTCTGCCAGTGCAGCATATGCTGCGGGGAGTGGTTTGGTGCGGATTTTTACTCATGAAAAGAACCGGACTATTTTACAAACGCTGATCCCAGAGGCGATACTGACAACATATGAAACTGAAAAAATAGAAGAGAAACGTTTCAATGAAGTACTTAGATGGGCAGATACTGTTGTGATCGGACCGGGGCTTTCTGTTTCTGAGACTGCCGAACAAATGGTGGAGTATGTTTGGAAATTCTGTACTGTACCCATGGTAGTTGATGCGGACGCATTGAATATTATGGCTAAACATTCGGACTGGTGGATGCAAAGGAAGGCCCCAGCTGTGATTACACCTCATCTTGGTGAACTCGCACGTTTGATGGGAAAAACAGTGGAGAGTATAAAAACAAATTTGATAGAAGAGGTTTGTTTGTTTCAAAGAAAAATAGGTGTGGTGCTGGTTGCAAAAGATACCAGAACAATTGTTGCAGAAAATGGGGAAATGATTTATATTAATACAAGCGGAAATAGCGGAATGGCAAAGGCAGGAAGCGGAGATGTATTGACAGGAATTATAGCGGCGTTTCTTGCCAGAAAAATGTGTCCTTTCCAAGCGGCTTCCATGGGAGTTTATCTGCATGGTTTGGCAGGAGATGAGGCAAAACAGTGCCATGGAGAATATGGAATGAAGGCAACGGATTTGCCGAAAGGATTGGCAGAATTATTGCATCGACATTTTATGGAATAGATGGATAGGAAAAAGAAAAGAGGCTGAGGAAAAAATGAAAGAATACAGCAGAATATATGCAAAAGTAGATTTGGATGTGATTCGAGACAATTTAATAGCATTAATGAAAAATACAGAAGAGGGAACAAAAGTGTGCGCTGTTTTAAAAACAGACGGATATGGGCATGGTGCTGTTCCGATAGCCAGAGCGATTCAAGATATTGTCTGGGGGTATGCAGTTGCCACATTGGATGAAGCCCTTAATTTGAGATTAAATCAGGTGAGAGAACCAATTCTTGTTCTGGGATATATTCCCTGGAATCGTTTTTCAGAGGCTGTAAAAGAAGAAATTCGTGTAACTGTTTTTGAGAAAGAACAGGCAAAAAGATTATCAGAAGCAGCACAGAAATTGGGAAAAAAGGCATATGTTCATATAAAAGTGGATACAGGAATGGGGAGAATCGGTCTGTTCCCGGATGAAAAAAGTAAAAAAGTAATTAAAGATATATCGGATCTTCCATTTTTGCAGTTAGAAGGGATTTTTACACATATGGCGACTGCTGATATGAAAGATAAAACTGCTGCTCAGAAACAAGTCCGGATATTTAAGGAATTTATCAGTGAAATGAAAAAAGAAGGAATCCGATTCCCTATTTGTCATTGCTCCAATAGCGCTGGAATTATAGAAATGAAAGACGCACATATGGATATGGTTCGTGCCGGAATCTCATTATATGGATTTTATCCGTCAGAAGAAGTTCGAAAGGATTTGGTTTCCTTGTATCCCGCATTGGAATTGAAAAGTTGTGTATCATATGTGAAAGAAGTTCCGGCTGATACTCCTATCAGTTATGGCGGAACTTATGTAACATCGAAACCGGAGAAAATCGCCACGATTCCGGTTGGGTATGGGGATGGGTATCCCAGAGCACTGTCAAATAAAGGATATGTACTAATTCATGGGAAAAAAGCTCCGATTTGCGGAAGAGTATGTATGGATCAAATGATGGTAAATGTAACGGAAATTGATGGGGTAAAAGAGGGAGATGAAGTAACGCTGATCGGTCAGGATGGTGGAAATAAAATCACGGTGGAAGAACTGGCAGACTTGGCAGGAACATTTAATTATGAATTTGTTTGCGGGTTAGGAAAGCGTGTTCCCCGTCTCTATGAACAAGGAGGAAAAACAGTAGGATATAAGGACTGGTTTGATGAATTATATTGAATTACAGTTGTTTAAAAAGAGACTTCTCTGGAAATACTAGAGCTGCAAAACTTAAAAAGATGGAGTGTGAGTTCAAGTGATTATCCGAAGAGGAGATATCTTTTATGCTGATTTAAGACCGGTCGTAGGATCCGAGCAGGGAGGAATCCGTCCGGTATTGATTATTCAAAATGATATTGGAAATAAGCATAGTCCTACAGTGATTTGTGCCGCTATTACATCTAAAATGAATAAAGCAAAGCTGCCAACGCATATTGAATTGGATTCCCGTTATTGCGAAATTGTAAAGGATTCTGTCATTTTATTGGAACAGCTTCGTACGATCGATAAAAAACGGTTGCGTGAAAAAGTATGTCATTTAGATGGAAGTGTGATTCATCAGGTCAATCGGGCTTTGTGCATCAGTTTGGATATTGATACATAGGTTGACGAATGGAACAATAGATGTTATATTAAAAAACATGGACAATACATTAAAAAAATAAATGATTGTCTAAATTTACGATGGAGGTGCCTATGGCAACTCTCGGGGAAAAAGGAGTTTGGATATGGACGATTATGCGCTATGGGGCATAATATTACTTGTGGTTTTTGTTTTAATTGACGGATTATTTTATGGGTTTGGTGCTGCTATACAGATGGTGAATGAAGCAGACCTGGAGAAAAAGGAAGCAGAAGGGGATAAACGGGCCGCGCATCTTTTGCAGATAATAAATCAACCGTTTCGATTTATTAATTTTCTCCATATTGCAGTAGCGATTTGTACACTCATGGGTGGTATTGTGATTTTTTTCATGTTGGGAAAAACATGGTATTGGATATTAGGAGTATTGGGAATGCTTCTGGTACAGCAGATTTTCGGTGTATGTATTCCTAAGAAAATTGTTTGTCGCAATCCGGAAAAATATGCATACCGCTTATGGGGATTGATACACGTCTTGTGTATTCCTTTATATCCGTTTGTATGGGTAGTGACAGGTATTTCATATTTGATTTTAAAGATTTTCGGAATCAATATGAAAGATACGGGTGAAAGTGTTACTGAAGAGGAAATTATGTCAATGGTAAATGAAGGTCATGAGCAGGGCGTATTGCAGGCGAGTGAAGCGGAAATGATTACAAATATTTTTGAATTTACGGATAAAGAAGCTTCTGATATCATGACACATAGGACGAGCATTGTGGCCTTAGATGAAACTATGAAAATAAAAGATGCGGTTCCTTTTATTTTGGAAGAAAATCAGTCACGTTTTCCTGTATATAGAGATAATATAGATGATATTGTGGGAATCTTACATTTAAAAGATGTCATGATTGCCAATGAAGATCCGGATAAAGCGGATCTTATGTTGAAAGATATTGACGGTTTATTACGGGAAGCTTATTTTATACCGGAAACCCGAAATATTGATGCTTTGTTTAAAGAAATGCAGTCTCAAAAAATGCATATGGTTATTGTGGTAGATGAATATGGTCAGACGACAGGTCTTGTGACAATGGAAGATATTCTTGAAGAAATTGTAGGTAATATAATGGATGAATATGACGAAGAAGAATATTCTATCACAAAACAAGAAGATGGAACCTATCTGATCAATGGGGTTGTAGCATTGGATGAAGTGGAAGATGCCGTAGAAGGCCTGGAATTTAGTGATGATGATTATGATGATTATGACACACTCAATGGTCTTTTGATTGCTAATCTGGATCGAATCCCTCAGGATGGTGAGCAGCCGGTAATCAATTACAATGGATTTGAATTTCATGTAATTAAAATTGAGAATAAAACGATACAGACAGTACGCATCAGAAAACTTTCTGATCCATCACAGAATTAAAGAATAAACAGATATAGAACCGTTATGGGAGATATCGCAAAACAAATAAAACTCATCATAGAAGTATAGCATGTATGATATATGGTTTGCGATTTCTCTCTTTTTTTGTAGAATATGAATACAGAAGAGAAGAGGAAAACCATGAAGAAAACAGCATTAACAGTGAAAAAAACATTTAGTGATGTGATCTTTTTAAAAAAAGTAATACAAGTTGCTTTGCCGATTGCAATGCAGGGACTTTTGAACAGTATTGTAAATCTGGTCGATAATTTAATGATTGGAAATTTAGGAGAAACAAGTATAGCCGCTGTTGGGCTTGCAAATAAAGTGTTTTTTGTTTTTTCCCTTCTGGTTTTTGGCGTATGTAGCGGAAGTGGTGTATTATCTGCCCAGTTTTGGGGAAAAGGCGATTTAAAAAATATGCGTCGTACCCTTGGAATGGCATTAACAATTGTAGTATCCTGTTCCCTTTTGTTTGTTATTCCCAGTATAACAAATCCTCATATTGTGATGCGGATTTTTACAGAAAGTGAGACGACGATTGCAGAGGGCGGACGATATTTGAAAATTGCAGCGTTAACCTATCCGCTTATTGCTATCAGCAATGCATATGCAGCCACTTTACGAGCGGCAAATCGTGTAAAAGCACCTATGTATGTTAGTCTGGTTACCATTATGATTAATGTATGTTTAAACTATACACTCATTTTCGGCCATTTTGGTTTTGAAGCAATGGGAGTAGCAGGTGCTGCTACAGCTACACTGACGGCTCGTACGTTTGAAGCGGTTGCTCTTGTGACGATTGTATATGTGACAAAAAGTCCGGCTGCCTGCCGATTATCGGAGTTGTTTGGATTTGATTTTAAATTTACACGTCTTTTTATGGTAACTGCTGTTCCTGTAATTGCCAATGAGTTTATGTGGGGCCTTGGTACAACGATTTACTCATTGGTTTATGGACGAATGGGAGATGGAGCAGTGGCAGCAGTCACAATAGCGACAACGATTACCGATCTTTTGATTGTATTTTTCCAGGGAACAAGTAATGCCTGTGCAGTTATTTTGGGAAATGAACTTGGAGCAGACAACCTGGAAAGAGCAGAAAGTTATGCAAAGAAATTTGTGGTTCTTCAGCTTTTGGCATCTGTGGTCATCGCCATTTTTATGGTATTGGTAAGTCCGTATTTTATCGGATTATTTGCAATATCAAAACAGGTTATGACAGATGTACGTTTGTGCATTATTATGTTTGCGTTATTTATGCCTATTAAGATGTACAATTACGTAAATATTGTGGGGATTTTGCGAAGCGGCGGTGATACAAAATATTGTCTGTTTTTGGATTGCTTTGGAGTCTGGGCGATTGGGATCCCGTTGGCATTTATAGGAGGACTCTGGCTTCAGCTGCCAATTTGGGTGGTTTTTGCTCTTGTTATGTTTGAAGAATTTTTCAAAATGATACTGGGAATTCGAAGATATAAAAAAAAGATTTGGTTGAGAAATTTAACATTCTAAGATTTAAAATGTGAAGTATGGACCGCGTGCAATAAGATGTTGATGATGTAGTAATTTTTGTTATGTGCTTTGTTCCAATGAAAAAAGGGCGTTAAGCAAAAAGAAAATGTCCCTGAATTTTTAAAATATTAGCCCTGGTTCGCCACAATGTCATTAAGTTTAGAATCTACGACTAAGATCCCTATATCTTAAAAGGTATAGGGGTCTTTTTAATATATTTTCCCAATATAAGACTTGACAATAATATCGTATTATGCGGCCGCTCTCGCTGCTAGTAAATAATAGTTGCGAGAGCGGCCCTTGTAATTAGAAACATCATTTCATTTACAAGGAGCGCGTTATGAAGATAGTTGAAGTTGTTGACAAATTTAATCTTCTTATTAAGGAGTTTGCAGAAAAGAAAGAAGAGTTTTGTAATAGTCCAGGTAAAGATTTTTCTCGCAAACGAAAACAAGATTTTGAGCAGATTATTCGTTCTATTTTATCTTTAGATGGCGGGTCTCTTACAAACGAGATTTTAAGAATTCATAAGTATTCTGGTGATGCACCATCTGTTTCGGCTTTTATCCAACAACGAGCAAAGTTATCAGAAACAGCTTTTCCAAGTCTGTTCAAAACAATAAATAGAACATTTGATAAAGATTGTCGATACGAAGGATATCGTATGATAGCTGTTGATGGAAGTCACATACATGTTCCTAATAATCCAGATGATCCTGATTCCTATGTACGCTCTAGAGAGAATGAACATTTTCATGATGAGTTTCATTTAAATGCATTTTGGGATATCTTACAGGGAACATTTATAGACGTTATATTACAAAAATATCGTACCCAGAATGAAGATCAAGCATTAATAGATATGGTTGAACGTTTAGAATTAAAAGATGCAATTATAGTATATGACAGAGGATATGAAGCCTACAATAACATGGCGCATCTTCAAGAAGCAGGATTTAAATATGTAATACGCGTGAAGGAAATAGGAAGTTACGGTATTGCTGATGGTTTGGATATTCCTAACAGTGGTGAATTCGATTTGAATATAAATCTTTCTCTCACCAGAAAGCATGATCAAAATATAAAAGAATTGGTTAAAGAAAGAAATAAATACAAATATATTCCTAATAATTCAAGATTCGATTATCTCGCTCCATCAAAAAGAACTGAACCAGCTGTGTTTTTTAATCTAGATTTTAGGATTTTATGTGTAAAAATATCAGAAGATGATTATGAAATGATAGTAACAAATTTGCCGGAAGATAAGTTTCCTCCCGGAAGGGTAAAAGAAATATATGGCATGAGGTAGGGGATAGAAAATTCTTTCAGAGACTTAAAATATATTATAGGATTACTGAGATTTCATTCAAAAAAGAGTCCGTTTGTAATCCAGGAAATATATGCAAATTTAATCATGCATAACATGACAGTAATAACAGCAGCATGCGTAAAAATAGCAGAAAAGAAAACAAAACACATATATAAAATACGTTTTTCTACAGCTGCAAATATAGTGAAACGCCTTCTGGCTGGAGATGCATCACCTCCAGCTGCTGAAGTGTTGATTCAA
>JAPFDH010000046.1 GCA_026169045.1 Lachnospiraceae bacterium
TAATTTCTTCATAATAGTCGGTAAAGATTCTTTGTAAAATATTCATAACTCTATTATGCATGAAAATGAAAAAAAAGAAACCCCTAACCCCTCAAGATTGAGGGGAAGGGGAGTTGAATAGGCGAAGCCTATTTTTTATGAACAAAATCTTTTACATAACAGGAGGAAGAAAAAATGAAAAAAATGACCAGTTTGACAGAAGGGAATATTTTGCGATCGCTAATCCGATTTGCTGTTCCGGTGGTTTTTGCATTGTTCCTGCAGGCATTGTACGGTGGTGTAGATTTGCTGGTAGTCGGTCAGTTTTCACACACAGCGGATGTATCTGGGGTGGCCACAGGAAGTATGCTATTACAGACGGTTACCATGATTATAACCGGTATGACAATGGGAATTACGATACTGGTAGGTGAAAAAATAGGAGAAAAGCGGCCGAAGGAAGCGGGAGATGCGATTGGAGGAGGAATTTGCCTATTTGCTGTTTTTGCTGTGGTGCTGACTGTTATTTTAGTAGGAGGAGCAGAACAGATCGCTTATTTGATGCATGCACCAGAACAGGCCTTTTATCAGACCGTTGTTTATATCCGTATCTGCGGAGCTGGAGCAGTATTTATTGTAGCTTATAATGTTCTGGGAGGCGTTTTTCGCGGGATTGGTGATTCCAAAACCCCTCTTCTTACTGTCATGATTGCCTGTGTAGTGAATATTGTGGGAGATTTACTGTTGGTAGCAGTGTTTGGAATGGGAGCAGCCGGAGCAGCATTGGCGACAGTAGCTGCTCAGGGAATAAGTGTTTTTCTTTCATTTTTAATCATTAAAGGAAAAAAATTGCCTTTTCAATTTACCAGGAAAACGATTCGGTTTCATAAAAAAATAATTAAAACAGAATTGCGTCTTGGAACACCGGTAGCGTTACAGGAGTTACTGGTAGGAATCTCTTTTTTAGTGATCCAAATGATCGTCAATACGTTTGGCGTAGTAGCATCTGCTGGAGTTGGAGTAGCAGAAAAAGTGTGTATGTTTTTGATGTTGGTACCTTCCGCTTATATGCAGTCCATGTCTGCCTTTGTGGCTCAAAATATGGGGGCAGGTAATCCCGCCCGAGCGAAACAGGCATTAAAATGCGGAATTGCGACCTCGCTGGCAGTTGGGGTTCTGATGGCATATTTTGCTTTCTTTCATGGAAATATACTGTCTGGAATATTTTCAAATGATATTCAGGTAATTGAGGCCTCCCATAGTTATTTAAAAGCGTACGCCATTGATTGTATGTTAACGCCATTTTTATTTTGCTTTACCGGTTATTACAATGGATGTGAGAAAACCGTATTTGTTATGCTGCAGGGAATTGTAGGAGCATTTTGTGTCAGAATACCAATTGTATATTTTGTCAGCCGTATTTCCGGTGTAACACTTTTTGAGATTGGATTGGGAACACCTGCTTCCTCGTTGGTACAGATTATTCTATGTTTGATTATGTTTTTGTCTATTGAAAAAGGATGGTTCAAGAAGAATGAAAATAAAAGATAGGATAGAAGATTGACAGAATGATTGGACTGCGATATGGTAAAGTGGATTGAAAGAAAGAAGGGATTTTATGTATCGAATTTTAATTGTAGAAGATGATGCGGGAATTTCTGGTGCAATGAAAAAACAAATAGAAATGTGGGATTTGGAAGTGCGGTGTGTGGAAGACTTTCATAATGTTTTGGGAGAATTTTCTGCGTATGAACCTCATTTGATTCTGATGGATATTTCACTTCCTTTTTTTAATGGATATCACTGGTGTGCCGAGATTAGAAAAGTTTCAAAAATTCCTATTATTTTTGTTTCTTCAGCTTCCGATAATATGAATATTGTGATGGCAATCAATATGGGAGGTGATGATTTTATCACAAAACCATTTGATCAGAATGTTTTAATAGCGAAAATTCAGGCAATTCTTAGGAGAACCTATGATTATAGCGGCCAGGTTTCTGTTATAGAGTATAAAGGGGCTATGTTAAATATGGAAGAAGCAATATTGGTTTATCAGGGGAAAAGAATAGAATTGACAAAAAATGAATATCGTATTCTTTTGTCTTTAATGAAACAAAAAAATAAAGTTGTCAGCAGGGAAAAATTGATGGAAGAACTTTGGGAAGGAGATTGTTATGTGGATGAAAATACTTTGAGTGTCAATATTAATCGTCTCAGAAAAAAATTAAATTCATACGGACTTTTCAATTTTATTGTAACAAAGGTGGGAATGGGCTATTGTTTAGGAAAATAAGAAAAGAGGAAAAGAAATGAAAAATTTTTTTTCTTATATTGTATATCATCGTAAAGCCTTGATCTTCTATATTCTGGTTTGTATTATATTTGGAATAACATTTTTCCTTTATCAACTCCCATTGGCAGCTGTAGGATATGCTGCTGGATTAAGTACTTTTTTTGGCGTGATTTTTCTGGTGAGGGATTTTAGTAAGTATCAGGAAAAACATAAATTATTGGTTTCTCTTCAAAAAGAGATCAAGGTGACATTGGAGCAGGTACCTTCCGGCACAGGAAAACTGGAAGAAGACTATCAGGAATTGCTTCGTATTTTGTATGAGGAAAAACAGGAAATACTCAATCAAATGAATCGGCGTTATACAGATTTGGTCGATTATTATACTATGTGGGCGCATCAAATTAAAATACCAATTTCATCCATGCAATTACAGCTTCAAAATGAGGACAGCCATCTGAGCCGTGGATTGAGAGAAGAGCTTTTCCGTATTGAGCAGTATGTGGAAATGGTGCTTATGTATTTGCGTTTGGACTCCCATTCCTGTGATTATGTGATTCATACTTGTGACTTGGATGCGATTTGCCGTCAGGCAATTCGAAAATTTGCTCCATCTTTTATTCAGAAAAAAGTACGGATGAATTTTTGTAAGACAGAATATCTGGTTCTGACAGATGAAAAATGGCTTTTATTTGTCATTGAGCAGGTTCTTTCCAATGCTTTAAAATATACAAAGCCATATGGAACCGTGACTGTTTTCATGGAGTCTGAAAAAGATAGAGGGATTCTTTGTATTAAAGATACGGGAATCGGTATTGCTAAAGAGGATTTACCGCGTATTTTTGAAAAAGGGTATACTGGATATAATGGACGAAGCGATAAAAAAGCCAGTGGAATAGGCCTTTATCTTTGTCGCAGAATTTGTGAGAATTTGGGACATCGTATTTGGGCGGTTTCGGTTATGAATGAAGGGACATTAATTTGTATAGATTTGAAAAAGAAACATCTTGAAACAGAATAAATAGCATCTTACAAAAATGTAAGAAGAAAACAGGGAAATGTAAGCAGAATCAATGGCATGCATTTCCCTGTCTTGTTACAATACTATTTGTAAAACGGATAACAACCGGATCAAAACAGGAATAAACCAATTTTTTATGGAAGGGAAGGTTAAAAGGATGTCCATATTGGAAGTGAATAATGTAAAAAAAATATATACGACAAGATTTGGCGGCAGTAAGGTTCAGGCATTACAAAATGTAAATTTTAGTGTGGAAACAGGAGAATATGTAGCGATTATGGGTGAATCTGGCTCCGGAAAAACAACACTTTTAAACATTTTGGCGGCCTTGGATAAACCTACCAGTGGAGAGGTTTTTTTGGACGGGAAGGATCTTACAAAGATTAAAGAATCAGAAATTGCTGAATTTCGGAGAGAACATCTTGGATTTGTATTTCAGGATTTTAATTTGCTGGATACATTTTCAGTGGAGGATAATATAATGCTTCCATTGGTTCTGGCCGGAAAATCCTACCGGGAAATGAAAAAACAGTTAAATCCCATTGTTGAAAAACTGGGTATTGATTCTTTATTGAAAAAATATCCCTATGAAATATCGGGAGGACAAAAACAGCGAACAGCAGTCGCCAGAGCTCTGATTACAAAACCCAGACTGATTTTGGCGGATGAACCAACGGGAGCTTTGGATTCTAAAGCGACAGATGAATTATTGGAATTATTTACAAAAATAAATTGGGAGGGTCAGACTATTTTGATGGTGACGCATTCTGTAAAAGCAGCCAGCCATGCGGGTAGGGTTCTGTTTATTAAAGACGGAGAAGTTTTCCATCAGATATATAGAGGAAATCAAACTGACCAGGAAATGTATCAAAAAATTTCAGATACGTTGACCATTTTAGCATCATCAGATAGATTGTGAAATGACATCGGAAAATTTAAATAAAATTAGAAAGGAGAAAATGATGTAAAATCATGAAACGAGGATTGTATATCAAACTTGCCTGGACAGGCATGATGAAAAATAAAAAAATGTATATTCCATATGCTTTGACATGCATTGGAATGGTTATGATGTTTTATATTATCTCATTTTTATCATATAACCAGACAGTTGGAGAAATTCCAGGAGGAGCGACCATGCAAATGATTCTGGTATTGGGAAGTGGAGTCATTGGTGTATTTTCTGTCATTTTTTTATTTTATACCAATTCATTTCTAATGCGAAGAAGGAAAAAAGAGTTTGGCCTTTATAATATTCTTGGTATGGGAAAATGGAATTTGGGACGGATTTTAATATGGGAATGTTTGATTATCGCTGGGCTTTCATTTGTTTTGGGTATCGGAAGCGGTATTCTCTTTTCTAAATTAGGAGAATTGTTAATGATCCGTATATTAAAAGGGGAGACTAATTTCTCTTTTCATATAAGTTGGAAGTCAATACAAAATACATTGTTATTGTTTGGAAGTATTTTTCTGATTCTTTTGCTCAATTCACTGCGTCAAATTCATTTATCAAATCCTATAGAGTTATTGAAAAGTGAGGAAGTGGGGGAAAAACCTCCGAAAGCTAATTGGATTTTAGCAGTTTTGGGAATTGTATTTTTGGCATGGGGATATTATTTGGCTGTGGCGATTGATGATCCTGCAACAGCTCTGTTCTTGTTTTTTGGAGCGGCTATTCTTGTGATTATCGCAACCTATTTTTTATTTATAGCCGGATCTGTGGTATTTTGCCGTATTCTTCAAAAAAGGAAAACGTATTATTATAAAACCAATCATTTTATATCTGTTTCTTCTATGATGTATCGTATGAAACGTAATGGGGCAGGTTTGGCATCAATTTGTATTTTGTCCACGATGGTATTAGTTATTCTTTCTTCTACTGCCTGCCTGTATCTTGGAACAGAGGCTAGCCTTAGAACCAGATATCCGCGTGATATTGTTGTGGATACATATTCTCTTGAGGAAAATAATGTTTCAAAAATGCATACCATGATTCATGAGATACAAAAGGAATATGGACAGGAGGAGAGTAATGTTTTAAATTACCAATATGTTTCTATGCCGGGATTTCAAAACGGTGATCAGATTATTTTAGATTCTGACAGAATAAAAAATTTATTTATATCATATCAGGATGTGAGACAGATTTTTATTGTACCACTTTCCGAATATAATCGCCTGATGCAGACAGAAGAGGAATTAAATTCCGATGAGGTTCTCTTGTATTGTACAAAATCAGATTATAAAATGGAAAGAATTCAACTGGAAGATATTGGGCCATGGAAAGTCAAAAAGCAGGTGGCTGATTTTGTGGATAATGGAACGGATGCAATGCAAATTACTTCTTCGATATTTTTATTTGTTGATGATCTGCAGGTTATCGAGGAAAAGTTGAAAGAAAATGAAAATATAAATTATCAAGAACATGATTATTATGGATTCGATTTGTCGTGTGATGATACCATACAATCACAGATAAAAAATCGAATAGAAGAAGAAATTATACATTTTCAAACAGAAGTAGAAGGATTTCCTAAAATTACAGTGGAGGGAATTGCATTGGAACGTTCTTCATTTTATGCACTTTACGGTGGATTATTTTTTCTAGGCGTACTTTTGGGTATTGTTTTTATTGTGGGTGCTGTTTTGATTATGTATTATAAACAGATTACAGAAGGATATGAAGATCAGGAACGTTTTCGGATTTTACAGAAAGTGGGGATGACAAAAAAAGAGATTCAAAAAAGTATAAATTCACAAGTATTAACTGTATTTTTTCTTCCTTTACTCGTATCCGGAGTTCATATTTGTTTTGCATTTCCCTTAATACAAAAAATGTTAGTATTGTTTAGCTTGACAGATCTAAAACTTTTAATAGGTATAACGGTTATGTGCTATCTGATATTTGGGATTTTTTATGTAATTGTCTATATCATTACGTCCCGGTCTTATTTTAGAATTGTCAGTGAAAAAAATTCGTTTTCAATATGAGGGATGAGGGGAAAATAAAAATGAAAACTTTATTAATGTGGAATGCTGCGGTCTCTGTTTTGAGGCCACAGCATAAAAGAAAGGAATATAAACGAATGCCGATACAAATAGATTGGAATATAGTACACCAAAATCTAATCGATACCTGGATCCCATTGGTGAGCATTTTTTTGCTTTTTGTATTAGTCTGTTTTTGCTATAAAAACGAAAAATAGACATTCAATACCGTTAATTTTTCTTCCTGTATTCTAAAATATCACCTGGTTGACAATCCAAAGCTTCGCATAGCTTTGTAAGAGCGGAGATTTTTAATGCTTTTGCTTTTCCATTTTTTTAATATGGATATACCAGGTAAAAATTTCAGAGATGTAGTTTGTTTGTACTGCGACGTTCACAAAGGCGAGGGGAAAGTTCGATTTTGACGGTTTCTTCTGTATCCCGGTTAATTTTTTTTATTAACTGTTCCACTGCAATTTTTCCCAATAATTTTTTGGGTACTTCCATGGTGGAGAGTGGAGGGTCTGTGACAGAACAAATAGGCATACCGTCAAAACCAATGATAGCAACGTTATCGGGTATTGCATAACCAAATTCCTTTAATGCCTGCATTGCACCGGCGGCAATCCAGTCGTTATCGGCAAAATAAGCAGAAGCAACGGGATTCCCGCTATGTAAATAATCCATCATATCATGGTAGGAACCTTCCAGACTCGGACGCAGATGGTGAATATATGGATGGTTGGTTGGAAGATTATGATGACGTAAAGCTTTATAGTATCCCTCTGCCCGTTCCTCAAAATTGCCGATAGAATAGGAGGAATGAAGGTATCCAATAGCATCAAAGCCTTTTTCAATCAGATAACTGGTAGCACGGTATGCACCTTGAACATTATTAATCAGAACGGAATCACAGTTGAGTTGTTCAAAATATGTATCAACGACCACCATTGGAATGGTAAGATCGGAAAAAGGTTGGAAGTATTCCATATCCAATTCTGTGCCTAATAAAAGAAGCCCTTTTTTTTCAGTAGAAAGAATTTCAGATATGTGATTCTGAGGAGTCTGTCCTTCATAAAAATAAGAGACTTGAAATTCATAACGGGCTGCCTGACAGCAGTTTTCGATTCCTTCAATTAATTCAGAAAAGAAGGGGGTGTCAGTAACGACAGTACCATGTTTTTTATAAATAATTAAGTGAATCACTCCGTTTTTTTGTTCCATGGCAGCGAATCTGGAAAAATCATAGTCGTACTTTTTGGCTGTTTCCAGAACAAGATGCCTTGTTTTGTCGCTGATTCCGGGCTTGTGATTTAGAACCATGGATACAGTAGCTGAAGATATATTTAATAATTTAGCCAGTTCTTTTGCTGTGATTGACAAGATGTTTTATCCTTCTTTCGTCATAGATTTTTTGTCATTATAACAAAGCGTATAAGGAAATGCAATGGTATAACGGAGGCTTTAAATAAAAGAATTTTGGCTTTTATTTAGTAGAATTTAGTTAATATTAAATAGAATTTAATAAAATATTGTTGACTGATTAAATAAAGGAAATTATAATGATTGCAAAAGATAGTATTTTATGGAAAGAGACAGAACGGAAAAGATAGGTAAAAACTTAAGAAAATAAAGGGAACATGAGTGGAGGCTTAAAATCATGGAAAAATGGAATGTATTTGAATTAGAAATGAAAGGAAAGAAAGACGGAAATCCTTTTATCGATTATGAGGTAAATGGGATTTTTCAAGGTGAAGGAGAACAGAAAACGGTAAGGGGATTTTACGATGGAGATGGTGTATATAAAATTCGTTTCATGCCTTCTTTTGTAGGAACATATACATATCGAGTATACGGAAGTTTTTCAGAAGAAATATACGAAGGAACATTTGAAGTGACTGAGGCCACAAGCCATGGAAAAGTATGTGCGAATGGATGGGATCTGGTATATGAAGACGGAACACCATATGAGTCAATTGGAACGACCTGTTATGTATGGACGACACAGAAAGAGGAAATTCGGAGACAAACCATTGAAACGTTAAAAAATTCAGCGTTTAATAAAATCCGTTTTTGTATTTTCCCCAAACACTATGATTATAATTATAGAGATCCCTATGCATTTCCATATGAAGGAACTCCTGTAGATAATAGTGAAATTAATAAATATACCTTTGAGGAATATAGTACGGTTCTTGGTAGTAAACATGGAAAGGAAAATCAATGGGATTTTTCCAGGTTTAATCCATTATATTTTCAAAACTTAGATCAGAATATACAGGAATTATGTGATTTGGGGATTGAAGCAGATATTATTTTATTTCATCCATATGATCGCTGGGGATTTTGTCATATGCCGGACTGGGCAGATGAATTATATTTAAAGTATGTGACAGCACGGTATTCTGCTTATCACAATGTATGGTGGAGCTTATCCAATGAATATGATCTGAATCCATTTCGAACCATTGCCGATTGGGAGAGATATGCTAAAATAATCATGGAAAATGATCCTTATGGTCATATGCGTTCGATTCATAATTGTATGGCATTTTATGACTATTCGAAAGCCTGGATTACGCATTGCTCCATTCAGAGACAGCAGGGAAGTCAAGAGTTGGAATGCATTCCTCAATGGAGAGAAGTATATCGAAAACCAATTGTAATTGATGAAATGTGCTATGAGGGAGATATAGAACAATATTGGGGAGATATATCACCGGAACAAATGCTTCAGAGAATGTGGAAAACAGCTGTATATGGTGGGTATCCGGGACACGGAGAATGCTACGATAATGAAAATATATGGTGGTCTCATGGCGGAAAATTGTATGGTGAAAGCTACAAACGTTTTGGTTTCCTTCTGGATGTTATGAAAAAATTTAACGGAAGTATGGTTCCTATAGCACCTCTTTATGCCCGTTCAAAAAATGGAAACGTGAAAATTTGGTATGGAGCTGAGCACAGACCGCATTATCGGATGATTGATTTTGGTGAAGAAAAATGGACTGTATATGTTCTTGATACATGGGAAATGACTATGGAGGAACGGGGTATTTTTACGGGAAAATGCAAAATTGAACTTCCTGTAAAAGAAGGAATGGCAATTCTTGCGGAGAAGAAAAAATAATGAAAAATCAATGAAGTAAAAAATCGGACAAAATATATTTGTAAGAAGTATATTTTGTCCGGTTTTTTTGTAAATGTCAGGGATAGGATTTTTTTATCTGGAAAGATGTGATATACTTTTTCATATTACAAAAGTTATAGTTTACTTTCAAAAAAATATGGAAAAGAGGAACATATGGAACCATTTGTTAGTATTATCATTCCTATATATAATGCCGAAAATTATTTGAATCGTTGTATAGACAGTGTATTAAATCAGGAATATGAAAATTTTGAATTGATTTTAATTAATGACGGAAGTACCGATCAGTCGGGGAAAATATGTTTTGAGTATGCAAAAAAGGATCCCCGTGTTTTTGTAATACAGAAAGAAAATAAAGGAGTTTCTGAAAGCCGAAATTGTGGTTTGGATATTGCTAAGGGAAAGTATATTCAATTTTTAGACAGTGATGATTGGATTGCACCGGAGGCAACACGTATGTTGGTTCGTTCTATGGAAGTTTTTGGATGTGATATGGTTATTTCTGACTTTTATCGGGTGTCAGGGGAATACATGTCTCAGAAGGGAGATATAAGTGAAAATAAAGTACTTTCCAAAGAAGAATTTTCAGAACACATGATTGAAAATCCTGCTGATTTTTATTATGGTGTTTTATGGAATAAAATGTACCGACGGGATATCATAGAGAAAAATAATATTCGCATGGATGAATCATTAAATTGGTGCGAAGATTTTCTGTTTAACTTAGAGTATATTCGTCATGCCAATTCCTTTTATGCGCTTCAGATTCCGATTTACTATTATATGAAAAGAAAAGGAAGTCTTGCCAGTCAGGGAATGAATATTATCAGTACGATTCGAATGAAAATTAATGTGTTTGAATACTACAATAAGTTTTATCAGGATGTTTATGATAAAGAAAGCTATGAAACGATTCGTTTTCAGGTATATAAATTTCTTTTAGCTGCTGCAAAAGATGGAATGGTAGCGCCGTTATTTCTTCCGGGAGTAAAAAAATTGGGGGAAGAAAAGAAAAAATTTCACATGGATGCGTTGGGAAAAGAAGGAATTTTGATGGATCAGTATTGTGTGCGAAAATTGCTGGAATTTCAGCTGGATTATGTTGCTGCAAAAAATGGTTTGTCAGAAGAAGAAACTTATCTTTTGTTTTGCTTTATGTACTCAGGTAAATATGCTACTATTGAAGAAATGGCTGATTTTACAAGGATGACACAGAGAAAGCTGTCACTCTTATTACAGAAATTAGAAAAAAAGAAATTGATTCAAAGGGAATCACACTGTAAAAAATGGAAGATAACATTGACACCGGAGACGGATTCCATTCAAAAAGATTTTCAGTTGGCAGAAGAAGATTTTCTGACCATACAATTGGGGGGATTTACAGAGGAAGAACGCAGACAGTATCAAATTTTAACTGAAAAAATGAAGGAACATACGATTGAATACCTTATTCGGGCATTGTCTGTTATATAATGGAAAATATAGTACATAGGAAAACCGCCGCAATCGCTTTTTCATAAAAGGGATGTGCGGCGGTTTTAACATGCATTGATTCATGTACAGAGAATTCAATAAAAGTTATTTATTGAGGAAAATAGGAAGAAATAATGGAATTAGCCATTTGAGTCAGTTGTTCCATCTGTGATTCCTTTAAAGAGGACACAAGGGAAAGCTGATCTTCCAAAAGTGTAATATTTTTCATTTCTGCCAGCATGTTTCTCATAGCTTTTCCGGCAGCATTCGCCCAGGATCCGTTGTCAATTACGGCTACGGTACGGTTCTGAAGATTTAATGCTTTTAAGTCATGTATAGCGGATTCCATTGGCGG
Organism: Lachnospiraceae bacterium; assembly: GCA_026169045.1. Classification (GTDB taxonomy): domain Bacteria; phylum Bacillota; class Clostridia; order Lachnospirales; family Lachnospiraceae; genus Fimimorpha. Next base: position 11,261 of record JAPFDH010000046.1, read on the forward strand.
ATAGAGATTCATATTGTAGGTTGGTGATGCAAATACAATATGACTGCAGCGCCATGCTTCAGAAACAAGATAAGAAACATGAGTGCCGGATACATCATAAAGTTTAATGTTTTTGATGCCGGCTTCAGATAATTTGGATGCCAAAACAGTAGCAGCATTTTCTGTATTTCCGTAAATAGAACCATAAAAAATAACAAGGGCATGTTCTTCCGGTTCATAACGGCTCCATTTATCATATTTTTCAATAAACCAGGAAATGTTTGTTCTCCATACAGGTCCATGGAGGGGACAAATCATCTGAATTTCCAGTTTCGCTGCTTTTTTCAGTGCTGCCTGTACCTGTACACCATATTTTCCGACAATATTGGAATAGTATCTGCGTGCATCATCCAGCCATTCGGATTCAAAATTTACTTCGTCATTAAAAAGATTTCCATCCAACGCACCAAAAGAACCGAAAGCATCGGCAGAGAAAAGAATTTTTTCGCTGGATTCATATGTCATCATTACCTCTGGCCAATGAACCATAGGTGCGGTTACAAAGTTTAAAGTATGGCTGCCGAGAGATAAGGTATCATTTTCTTTTACAGTAATGGTATTATCTTTTTCTTCAAAATTGTAGAACTGATGAATCATCTGAATAGCTTTGGCAGTAGCAACTATTTTGATATTGGGATAACGATATACCAGTTCTTCGATAGTGGCACAGTGGTCTGGTTCCATATGATTGATGATCATATAATCCAGTGGTCTTCCATCCAGAACGTGCTCAATGTTTTCCAAAAACTGACGGGTGATAGAAGAGTCCACTGTATCTACTAAAGCTGTTTTTTCGTCTAAAATAATATAGGAATTGTAAGCGACACCGCGTGGGATTGGAAATAAGTTTTCAAATAAAGAGAGACGATGATCACTTCCGCCTACCCAATAGATATGGTTCGTTACTTTTCTTGTGCAGTACATAGAATCTCCTCCTGGAAAAAAATATTTAACAAAAAGTAAAATGTATTTTGTGGAGTAAGCAATAAATTACTCGGTCGCAGATAGAGTATAACACGAAATGAAGGTTTTGTATATGATTTCATTTTGGTATGAAAAAAAATTTTAATATTGGGAAAAATATAAAGGATTTTAGTCTAGTTTTTAGAAAGGAAATGATGGTGCAATGAAACATGTGAAAATTGAAAAAATAATCGGAAGAGAGATTCTGGATTCAAGAGGAAATCCTACAGTGGAAGCCGAGGTTCATTTGGATAATGGAATAGTAGCGTATGGTGCGGCCCCCAGCGGAGCTTCTACAGGAAAGTATGAGGCATTGGAACTTCGTGATGAGGATGAGAATCGTTTTTTGGGAAAAGGGGTTATGAAGGCGGTTCAGAATATTAATGAAGAAATTAATCGGATTTTGCATGGACAGGATATTCAGGATATTTATAGGATTGACCAGATTATGATCAAAGCAGATGGAACAAAAGATAAGTCGGCTTTGGGAGCAAATGCGATTTTAGCTGTGTCAATTGCATGTGCCAGAGCAGCAGCAAAATCATTGGAAATACCGTTATACCGTTATTTGGGTGGCATTTGCGGAAATCAAATGCCGGTACCAATGATGAATATTTTAAACGGTGGAGCCCATGCATCCAATACAGTGGATATACAGGAATTTATGATTGTACCGAAGGGAGCACCCGGTTTTAGAGAGGGATTAAGATGGTGCGCCGAGGTATTTCACGCACTTAAATCGCTATTAAAATCCAAAGGATTAGCAACGTCAATAGGAGATGAGGGAGGATTCGCACCAGATTTGAAAAGTGATGAGGAGGCAATCCAGTATATTTTAGAGGCAATTCAAGCCGCCGGATATGAATCGGGGAAAGATTTTGTTTTGGCCATCGATGCTGCATCCAGTGAGTGGAAGGGAGAAGAAAGCGGAGAATATGTTCTTCCAAAATGTGGTAAGAAATTTTCTTCTTTTGAATTGGTAGAATACTGGAAACATTTGTGTGACAAATATCCGATTTTTTCTATTGAAGATGGTTTGGATGAAGAAGACTGGGAAGGGTGGAAAATTTTAACAAAGGAATTGGGACAAAAGATTCAATTGGTGGGAGATGATTTGTTTGTTACAAATAAAGAACGGTTAAAAAAAGGAATTGATTCAAAATGTGGAAACGCTATTTTAATTAAATTGAATCAGATCGGATCGGTTTCGGAAACATTGGAAACCATAAAGATAGCCCATAAAGCAGGATTTCGGGCAGTGATTTCCCATCGTTCGGGTGAAACAGAAGATACGACAATATCTGATTTGGCAGTTGCATTAAATAGCGGTCAAATTAAAACAGGAGCTCCCAGCAGAGGAGAGCGTGTAGCAAAATATAATCGCTTACTTCGAATTGAAGAAGAATTGGGAGAATATGCAGATTATCCCGGATCCAAAATCCTTCACAATAGAATAGAATAAGGTTTAATTTATTGACAATTAAAGTGTAGTATGATATTATTCTAAAAAAGATAGTCAAAACTAACTAAACGGATGCATATAAATTGTGCAAAATAAATAATGTGTGAAAGGTGTGTGGTAGCGGAAGTATGATCCGCTGCCCATACCACAAGAACAGATACAAAAGATAACCGAAAGGGGGAAAACATATGATACAGGTATTATGGGCTGCAGGAGGGACAGGATTTACATTTTTAATGACAACTTTGGGAGCAGCGTTGGTGTTCCTGTTTAAAAAGCAAATTGAGATGAAAATACAAAAGATATTTTTAGGTTTTGCTGCCGGTGTCATGATTGCCGCTTCTGTTTGGAGTTTACTTATACCGGCAATCGAAGAAGCAGAAGCTGCCGGAAAGATCGGATGGATACCGGCAGTGGGCGGGTTTGTCTTAGGTGTTGCTTTTTTGATTCTTATGGATGGACTACTTCCTCATTTGCATTTAGGGGAAGAAAAACCGGAAGGATTACATGCTTCATGGAAACGGACAACGCTTCTTGTGTTGGCGGTAACGCTTCATAATATTCCGGAAGGAATGGCGGTGGGGCTTACTTATGCTTTGGCCGCCCAGCATTATGCGGAACCAGGTGCATTATCAGCAGCTATGGCTCTGGCATTGGGTATAGGGATACAAAATTTCCCGGAAGGGGCAGCCATTTCTTTGCCACTACGGCAGGAAGGCCTTTCAAGAAAAAAAGCTTTTTTATTGGGAAGTATGTCGGGAATCGTTGAACCGATTTTCGGAGTTTTAGTTGTATTAGCAGCTGGAAAAATACAACCTTTAATGCCATGGCTTTTGTCATTTGCCGCCGGATCCATGATGTATGTTGTAGTGGAAGAACTTATTCCAGAAGCCCATTTAGGAGAGCACTCCAATACAGGAACATTGGGAGTAATGGCTGGTTTCCTGATAATGATGCTTCTGGATGTAGCTCTTGGTTAAATTTATATTATTTTGATGCGGAAAATGCGATATCCCGAGAATTGTCAGATAAAACAAAGAAACCTGCTTTATGTAATGCGGCACATAAAATCGGAAGAAGAATCAGCTGAATAACGATTCCGGGAAGAGCTGTTACAAAGGAATTGGTTAACCAGATGTGGAACGTATAGGTACCCAGTTGGATAATCAGTCCGTTGATGAGACCACTTATGATTCGACCACAAATCATAGCAGGGATTAGAGAAACATAGATGCGTAATGCAAAATGCTTCACGTGAAAATGTTTTATGAGAAAACCTGATACCAAACCATAAATCATCAATTCAAACAGCATTCCCGGTAAAATAGCCATAGGCGGCATATTTGTACAAAGACTGGAAATAACAGGCGTGACAGCGCCACAAATAGCACCGCAGATCGGACCACAGATAAGACCGCAAAGTAAAACAGGAATATGCATGGGAAGAAAAATACTTCCGGCGTTGGGAATGGAATGAAATAGGAAAGGAAGTAATATTCCCAAAGCAATACAGGCTCCGGTAAATGTAATTTTTTTTGTTTGATTCATAATAAAAACCTCCAAGATTAAAAAAACCATGAAAAGGTATATCGTTTTACACGATGTACACGTCTTCATGGCGTAATTATAAAGTGCTATTTTTTTTTATAAGTTTCATATAGTAAAGATCAGGGGTATCCTGCCAATCTTCCAGAGAAAAGAATGAGGAAAAAAATTCAAATTCTTTCAATGGTGTTTTTAGCGGTATGGAAATTTGTTCACAAAGACCATCATCATGATGAATGGCATTGATAAATTCTTTTCCTTTGCTATGGGCGATGATGACAATACCTTGATCGTTCAGTAAACGATGGAGCCGTTTAGCCAGTGCCTGTTTATCCATCAGATGAGGATATGCATTAAACACGACAGCGGCGTCAATGGACAGAAGTGGAACAGTAAAAATATCACCGCAAATGTGTGTTATCTGAGGAAGTGAAAAGCGTTCTCTGCCCAAACGGATCATTTCTTTGGAAACATCTAACTCAATGATTTCTTTTGGTGCAGTTTTTAATAAATGGGGTACCATGACGCCTTTGCCACATCCAATGTCAAGGATGCTGTTTCCAGGGGACAGGCAAGCCCGTTGAATAATCCTGTCACGGATACAAGCATCTTTTTCATCCTCCGGCCAATGGGCAGCAAGGTTGTCAAAGTATGACGCGATGGTTTTGATGTTGCTCATTACAATTAACTCCTTATGATGATATTTATTTTATTCCTATTGAAGGAATAGGGATGTCTCCGTGGCATCATTGTAAATAAGTATAAAAGAATAAACGGTTATTGTCAATCGATGTATAGCAAACATAGTATTTGTCCGTCATGGGAAAGAACGGGAAACATCACGGTAGTATCTTGCATTCGGGAAAGTATCATAGTAAAATAAGAAGGTAAATGCTAATAAAGATTAAAAAGGAAATGGAGAATACTATGAATCAGGAATCAATCCGATTAAATAAATATTTGAGCGAAAAGGGTGTTTGTTCACGAAGAGAAGCCGATCGTTTGACGGAAGAAGGAAAAATTCTTGTTAATGGCCAGGTGGCTACGTTGGGAATGAAAGTGATCCCTGAAGATGAAATTATGGTTAACGGAGAGGCTGTTACAAAAAAGAAAGTAAAGGATGTACTTATTGCAGTGAATAAACCGAGAGGGGTTGTATGTACAACGGCTGAGTTTGAGACAGAGCAAAATATTGTAGATCTGGTAAAATATCCGACTAGAATTTATCCCATAGGACGTTTGGATAAGGATTCAGAAGGATTGATTCTGATGACGAATAATGGAGATCTGGTAAATAAAATTTTAAAAGGCAGTAATAACCATGAAAAAGAATATGTAGTGGTAGTAAATAAGCAGGTGACGGAAAAGTTTTTAAATGGTATGCGAAACGGAGTACCGATTTTGGATACAGTCACAAAGCCTTGTTCCTGTGAAAAAAGCGGAAACAGAGAATTTCACATCACCCTTACCCAGGGACTGAATCGTCAGATCCGGAGAATGTGTGAGTATTTTGGATACCGTGTAGAAAAATTGAAACGAGTACGGGTAATGAATATCCGTCTGGGAAATCTGCCGTTAGGTCATTATCGAAATGTGACAGAAAAGGAACTGCGTCAGATGAAAAGAATGTTTCAGGAAAATGAGTAAACAGGAAAGGCATATATTAAAATGAGCAGTAAGACAGATAGAATGAAGCAGCTGATTCAGATTTTGGATGCGGCAGGAAAAGCATATTATCAGGAAAGCCGGGAAATCATGGATAATTATGAATATGATGCATTATATGATGAATTGGCTGCCCTGGAACAAGAAACAGGAACAATATTGGCAGGGAGTCCTACGCAGAAAGCAGGTTATGAGGTACTCAGTGAATTGCCGAAAGAAATCCATCAGGTGCCGATGCTTTCTCTGGACAAAACAAAAGAAACCGCACGGCTGATGGAATTTCTGGGAGAAGAGGAAGGGGTATTATCCTGGAAATTAGACGGACTGACGATTGTGCTAACTTATGAGAAAGGAAAATTGAAGAAGGCTGTAACACGGGGAAATGGAGAGGTTGGAGAATTAGTGACACCCAATGCTAGGACATTTTCCAACTTGCCTTTGCAGATACCGTTTCAGGGAAACCTTGTGGTACGTGGTGAGGCGGTTATCCGATATTCTGATTTTGAACGGATGAATGAAGAAATTGAAGATGTGGATGCAAAATATAAAAATCCCAGAAATCTTTGTGCCGGTTCTGTTCGTCAGTTGAACAGTGAGATTACTGCTGGGCGCAATGTTAACCTTATTGTTTTTGCATTGATACAGGCAGAAGAGAATGGAGAGAGTGTGGATTTTAAAAATTCCCGTATGGAGCAGTTCCGATGGCTGAAACAGCAGGGATTTGATGTGGTAGAGCATTTTCTTGTCAATGCCGAAAATGTAGAAAATAGGGTGCATTGGTTTTCTGAAGCTATCACAAAAAATGATATTCCATCGGATGGATTGGTGCTTCTTCTGGAGAACATATCATATGGAGAATCTCTGGGACGGACAGCAAAATTCCCCAGGAATGCTATTGCTTTTAAATGGAGAGATGAAACAGCACAAACCCGATTGGAATATATTGAATGGAGTCCTTCTCGTACCGGACTTATTAATCCGGTGGCTGTTTTTGAACCGGTGGAACTGGAAGGAACAACGGTGAGCCGCGCCAGTGTCCATAATATTTCGATTATGGAAAATCTCAGATTGGGTGAAGGAGATCAGATTACTGTTTATAAGGCAAATATGATCATTCCCCAAATCGCTGAAAATCAGACCAAAAGTGGAACGATACAAATTCCCCAAGTTTGTCCTGTCTGCGGTGGTAAGACAGAAATTCGCAGAACCGGGGATGTAAAGTTTTTGTACTGCACCAATCCAGAGTGTCAAGCCAAACAGATTAAAGCATTTGAATTATTTGTCAGCCGTAATGCCATGAATATGGATGGCCTTTCTGGTGCGACTATGGAAAAATTTATTGCCAGAGGATTTATTCGGGAATTTGCAGATATTTTTCATTTAAAAGAACATAAGGATGAAATTGTCTCAATGGAGGGATTTGGCGAAAAATCGTTTCAAAATATGATTGATTCTATTGAAAAAGCCAGAAAAACAACGTTGTCCCGTGTGCTGTATGGGATTGGTATTCCGGGAATCGGAGTGGCAAATGCCAAGATGTTAAGCAAATCATTTCAGCAGGATTTGTCCCGTATCCGTACTGCGACAGGGGAGGAATTAAATCAAATTGATGGTATTGGCCCAATATTGGCTGAGGGCATCGTTAACTATTTTTCTGATGAACAGAAATTGAAAAATCTTGATCATCTATTAGAAGAAATTACCATTCAGGCGGAAGAAATAAAAGAAGAGCAGACGCTGGAAGGTAAAGTATTTGTTATCACCGGTTCCGTATATCACTTTTCAAATAGAAATGAACTGAAGGCTTATATTGAAGAACGGGGAGGAAAAGTTACAGGAAGCGTAACTTCAAAAACAAATTATCTTATAAATAATGATGTTGACAGTACATCATCCAAAAATAAAAAAGCAAAAGAATTGGGAATACCGATTATTTCTGAGGAAGACTTATTAGGAGGTACGTATGCCGATACGCGTAGAGAATGATCTCCCGGCCAGAGCTGTTTTGGAGTCGGAAAATATTTTTATGATGGGAATGAATAGGGCGGAAATGCAGGAAATCCGCCCATTGGAAATTTTGATTTTGAATTTAATGCCGGTAAAGCCGGATTATGAGACACAACTTCTTCGTGCTTTATCCAATACACCTCTTCAGGTCAATGTAACATATCTCAATGTATCTACTCATCATTCGAAAAATACACCTGCCAGTCATATTAATAAATTTTATACAACATTTGATCAGATTAAAGAAAATTGCTATGACGGAATGATTTTAACAGGAGCACCTGTGGAAGATATGGATTTTGAACAGGTCAATTACTGGGGAGAGCTGACTGAAATTATGGAATGGACAAAAAAGCATGTGACATCCACGTTGTACGTATGCTGGGGAGCGATGGCCGGTATGTATTTCCATTTTGGTATACCGAAAGTTTCATTTCAGAAAAAACTGTTTGGTATCTACCGGCATCGTGTGTTGGATCGCTGTGATCCTTTGACGAGAAGTTTTGATGATGTATTTGATGCACCGCATTCAAGGTATAGCGGAGTCAGGAGAGAAGATGTGGTGGGAAATCCTGAATTACAGCTTTTGGCAGAGTCAAAGGAAGCAGGGGTATATCTGGTGAAAAGTAAAGATGGGCGACATGTATTTTTATTTGGGCATCCGGAATATGACAGAATGTCTCTGGATGCAGAATATCGGCGTGATCTTGCCAAGGGGATCAATATTCAAGTTCCGGAAAATTATTATGAAAATGATGATCCGGATACGACACCGCTTTTGACATGGAGAGGACATGCCAATACCTTATATACAAATTGGTTAAACTATTATGTATATCAGGTTACTCCTTATCAATTGACAAGAACACCTAAAACTACTGTTTAAGTCAAAAAATATACAAGGAACGGATCAAAATGGGAAAGTGAAAGAAGTGGGAGAATAGGAATTCTATGAAACGTTTATTGGTATACTTAAAAGATTATAAAAAAGAAAGTATTCTGGCACCGTTATTTAAGATGTTGGAGGCGTCCTTTGAATTATTTGTTCCGTTGGTTGTAGCTGATATGATTGATACTGGAATCAGCCATAAAGACGGCGGATATATTTTGCGTATGGGAGCATTGCTTCTTTTATTGGCAATAATAGGATTGGTATGCTCTATTACAGCGCAATACTTTGCGGCAAAAGCTGCTACTGGATTTGCTGCTAAAATGAAGCATGCATTATTTTTACATATACAGAAGTTGGGGTATACGGAAATGGATACCCAGGGAACAGCTACATTGATTACACGTATGACCAGTGATTCCAATCAGGTACAAAACGGAGTCAATCTGGTATTACGCCTTTTTTTGCGCTCACCTTTTATTGTATTGGGTGCAATGGTGATGGCTTTTACCATTGATATACAGGCGGCGCTGATTTTTGTAGTGACAATTCCGCTGTTGTCAATTGTTGTATTTGGCATAATGATTGCAAGTATACCTCTATATAAAAAAGTTCAGGGAAGATTGGATGCAGTTTTAGGAATTACAAGGGAAAATTTGACAGGAGTACGAGTTATTCGGGCTTTCCATCAGGAAGAAGAGGAAACAAAGCGTTTTGAGGAGAGTAATCAGACTTTAACAAAAGTGCAGATGTTTGTTGGGAGAATTTCAGCGTTGATGAATCCTCTTACTTTTGTTATTGTTAACGGTGCTATTATGGCGTTGATTTGGACTGGAGCATGGAAAGTAGATTCTGGAGTTTTAACGCAGGGTCAAGTCGTAGCACTTGTCAATTATATGTCTCAAATATTGGTAGAATTAGTAAAATTGGCAAGTTTGATTATTAATATTACAAAGGCTTTGGCTTGTGCAAAGAGAATCGAAGGAGTATTTGAAATGCACGCCAGTCTGACTGAGCCAGAGAAAGCTGTCGATGGATGGCAGAAAAAGGAAGGGAATATAGTAGATTTTAATCATGTAACGCTTCAATATAAAAATGCCGGTGCCCCATCTTTAACGGATATTGATTTTCATGTAAAAAGAGGAGAGACCATTGGTGTCATCGGTGGTACAGGATCAGGAAAGTCTTCTTTAGTGAATTTAATTCCTCGTTTTTATGACGTTACAGAAGGTTCTGTATGTGTTAATGGAACAGATGTGAAGAATTTTTCTTTGAATGAGCTTCGTAAGCGAATTGGCGTGGTCCCGCAAAAGGCAGTATTGTTTGCAGGAAGTATTCGGGATAACTTGCTTTGGGGAAAAGAAGATGCCACGGATGCAGAAATAAAAAAAGCCCTTCAGATTTCTCAGGCCGATGAATTTGTAGCGGGAAAAGAAGAGGGGTTGGATACGTTTATAACCCAGGGAGGAAAAAATCTTTCAGGAGGACAGAGACAGCGTCTGACCATTGCCAGGGCAGTAATTCGAAAACCAGACATTTTAATATTGGATGACAGTGCTTCTGCCCTGGATTTTGCTACAGATGCGAAATTGAGGAAAGCAATTCGGGAGATGGAAAACCGGCCAGCAGTATTTATTGTTTCTCAGAGAGCAGCATCTATTCAATATGCTGATCAGATTATTGTATTGGATGACGGGATGATTGCAGGTATTGGAAAACATGAGGAATTATTAAAAACATGTTCTGTGTATCAGGAAATTTATTATTCCCAGTTTAGAAAATCAAAGCAGTCTGAGACAGAGATTATGCATGGAGAGGATGTGGGCTAAATGAAACATGATGAGAAAAATGGGAAAGAAAAAAATAAGCAAAGAGAAATACTGGTGAAAGTGTTACGTTATATTCGAAAATATTGGTTTTTTCTGGTGCTGTCCATTATTTTAGCTGCCCTGTCTGTGGCAATCACGTTGTATATTCCAATTCTTACAGGGGATGCAATTGATTTGATCGTTGATAAAGGAATGGTGGATTTTGTAGGAATTACGTTAATACTGATTCGTATTGCCATAGTAATGGGAATTGCGGGAATTGCACAATGGATCATGAATGTGTGCAATAATAAAATAACCTATCATATAATTCGTGATGTCAGAAACGAAGCCTTTCATAAATTGGAAATACTTCCGTTAAAATATATTGATAAGCATTCCTACGGAGATGTGGTGAGTCGGGTTATTGCTGATGTGGATCAGTTCGCTGACGGACTTCTCATGGGCTTTACCCAATTTTTTACGGGTGTGATTACGATTTTAGGGACACTATTATTTATGCTTTCTGTGGATGTAAAAATAACATTGGTAGTGGTTTGTATTACACCGGTTTCTCTTTTTGTTGCCAGCTTCATCGCTAAGAGAACCTTCTCTATGTTTAAGGCACAATCAGAAGCGAGAGGAGATCAGACAGCATTGATCGATGAAATGATAGGAAATCAGAAAGTTGTTCAGGCATTCGGAAAGGAAGCAGATGTTCTGGAACGGTTTGATGAGATCAATGAACGATTACGCAGTTGTTCTTTGCGTGCCACATTCTTTTCGTCAATAACCAATCCGGCTACACGATTTGTTAACAGTCTTGTATATGCCGGAGTTGGTATCGCCGGAGCTTTTTCTGCCATTATGGGAGGAATTAGTGTAGGGCAGCTTTCATGCTTTCTGAGTTATGCAAATCAGTATACAAAACCGTTCAATGAAATATCAGGTGTAGTGACAGAACTGCAAAATGCTTTGGCTTGCGCAGGAAGAATATTCGAATTAATTGAAGAAGAGCCGCAAACTCCGGAACCGCCTGATGCTGTAGAACTGACGAAGGTAGATGGAACAGTGGAATTGAATCAAGTTTCTTTTTCCTATACAGATGATCAGAAACTGATCGAAGATTTTAATTTGTCAGTGAAACCGGGTCAGCGTGTTGCAATCGTGGGACCGACCGGATGCGGAAAGACGACAATCATTAATCTGCTGATGCGTTTTTATGATGTAAACAGTGGCCAGATTAAAGTCAGTGGGTATGACATACGTAATTTAACCAGAAAGAGTCTTCGATTAAGTTATGGAATGGTATTACAAGAAACGTGGCTGAAAGCAGGAACAATTCGTGAAAATTTATTGCTTGGGAAACCAAATGCCACGGAGGAAGAAATGATTCGCGCTGCAAAAGCGGCTCATTCTCACAGCTTTATCCGTAGGTTGCCAAAGGGATATGATACAGTCATAGCAGAAGATGGAGGAAGTTTGTCCCAGGGACAAAAACAGCTCTTGTGTATTACAAGAGTAATGCTTTGCCTGCCTCCTATGTTGATTTTGGATGAGGCGACATCTTCCATTGATACTCGAACAGAGATAAAAATTCAGCAGGCGTTTGCCCGGTTAATGGAAGGAAGAACCAGCTTTATTGTAGCGCATCGACTTTCAACCATTCAGGAAGCGGATGTGATTTTGGTTATGAAAGCCGGAAAAATTATTGAAAAGGGAACGCATGAAGAACTTTTGGCAAAAGGTGGCTTTTATACAGAATTGTATAACAGTCAGTTTGCTGTTTAACGTTTTCAGAGTGTATCCGAAAACGATGAAAAAATGGATACGGATCCCATGTAGCAGGCATCATTGCAGGGGATGGAACATTATCAAAAGGAAGAATACGCGGAGTGGCACCAGAAGCAGGAATCGTGTCAATCAAAGTATTGGATAGAAAAGGAAATGGAAAGATCAATACTATGGTTATGGGAATCCAGTGGATCTTGGACCATGCTGAGGAATTCGGAATTCGTATTGTAAACATTTCTGTTGGAGCTTTTTCCATGAAAGGAATGAATGAGAATACTGAGTTGGTTCAAGCAGTAGATAAACTCTGGAAGGCGGGATTGGTAGTTTGCGTAGCAGCTGGAAACGAAGGAGGAAGAAAGCAACCAAGTATTACTACTCCTGGCATATTGCGCAGTGTGATTACGGTGGGTTCCTGCGATGATGAGTATATGATGGATGAAAACGGAAAAGAATACCAGAATTATTCCGGAAAAGGACCAACGGATAATTGTATTTGTAAGCCGGAAATAGTAGCTCCTGGAACGAATATCATATCTACCAATGTTATGGTGCAAAAATTTGCAAAACCTTACACAATAAAAAGCGGTACGTCCATGTCTACCCCCATTGTATCGGGGGCGATTGCGTTATTGCTTGAGAAGTATCCCGATATGACAAATGGAGAAGTGAAGCTGCATTTAAGAAAAACAGCGAAAGATATTGCATTGCCATTTGCCCATCAGGGATGGGGACAAATTAACATTGCATCATTGCTCCATGATTTTTAAGGAGATCAGGGAACAGGATGAGACACTGATATAATAAAAGGGATTTTTCACAGAATCATTTGTGAAGAGTCCCTTTTTGCTGCGTTAATATGATAAAATTGCACAAAGTTGAAGAAAAAATAAAAAAACTGCAGAATAGATATTGACGTAAAATGTATTATTGTATACAATGATACACAAGCAAAAGGCCAGAGGACATAAATAGCCCGGAAACGGGAAGGCCAGGAAAGGAGAAAAAGATATGGATAATAGACCTGTAGTTATGAATCATCATACAAATCTTTTGGAACTGGAGGAACACATTTATCATTTGGAAGATGTAGAGGTACCCAATGTCTTTCGTAATCTGTTTCCTTATGATCAAATTCCGAAGATTGCATTTAATAACCGTATCGTTCCCCATAATATGCCAGAGAATATTTGGATTACGGATACAACATTCCGTGATGGCCAGCAGTCTCGAGCGCCTTATACAACGGAACAAATTGTTACAATTTATGATTATCTGCATCGTTTGGGCGGTCCCAATGGTTTGGTGCGTGCCTGTGAATTTTTCTTATATACCAAAAAAGATCGGGATGCTGTTTATAAATGCATGGAACGTGGGTATCAGTTTCCGGAAGTCACCAGCTGGATTCGTGCCAATAGAAAGGATTTTCAGTTGGTAAAGGATATTGGTTTAAAAGAAACAGGTATTTTAGTAAGTTGTTCCGATTATCATATTTTCTACAAAATGAAAATGACACGTCAGCAGGCAATGTTCCATTATCTTCACATTGTTCGTGAATGTCTGGAGTTTGGTATTAGCCCCCGGTGCCATCTGGAAGATATAACAAGATCAGATTTGTTTGGTTTTGTAATTCCGTTTTGTCTGGAATTGATGCGTCTTCAGGAACAGTACAAGATTCCGGTGAAAATTCGTGCCTGTGATACGATGGGATATGGGGTGAATTTCTCAGGTGCAGTGATGCCTCGCTCTGTTCAGGGAATCATTTATGGTTTGACTACCCATGCCGGTGTTCCATCGGAAAATCTGGAATGGCATGGACATAATGATTTTTATAAGGCAGTAACCAATTCTACTACTGCATGGATTTATGGATGCTGTGGTGTAAATACATCTTTATTTGGAATAGGTGAACGTACCGGAAATACTCCTCTGGAAGCTATGGTATTTGAATATGCACAGTTAAAGGGTGGTTTAGACGGCATGGATACGACGGTAATTACAGAATTGGCCGAGTATTTTGAAAAAGAGTTAGGTGAACATATACCGGAACGAACACCTTTTGTTGGCAAAAATTTCAATGTAACACGTGCCGGAATTCATGCAGATGGTCTTTTGAAAAATGAAGAAATCTATAATATTTTTGATACAGGAAAATTCTTAAATCGTCCAGCTTTAGTAGCTGTATCCAATACATCCGGATTGGCCGGAATCGCTCATTGGATCAATACATACTATCGCTTGGGAGAAGATAAGAAGATTGAAAAAACACATCCCTTGGTAGAAAAATTGAAAGCATGGGTGGATGAGGAGTATGCAGAAGGACGTGTAACTGTAATTTCCGATAACGAGTTGATTGAAAAAATTGATCAGTATTGTGAGGAACTTAATGTTACATTGAAATGAGGAAAACGATGTGGGTAAAAAGGGAGAAAGTAAAATAAATCAAGAAGTAAGTGATAAATATTCTTTGCGGGGAAGGGTTTTTCAGGTAATCAGAGAAAAAATCCTCTCCGGAGAATATAAACATGGAGAAGAATTAAAGGAGACTGCGCTGGCATCCGAATTGGGTGTCAGTCGTACTCCTGTAAGAGAAGCGCTTCGTCAGATGGAATTGGAAGGATTGGTAAAGATTATACCGAATAAGGGAGCATCCGTAATTGGAATTACAGCAGAAGATATGGAGGATATCTATAGTATGCGCTCTCTTCTGGAGGGGCTTTGTGCAGGATTTGCTGCTGAAAGAATTAATGAAGAACAGCTAGATAAGCTGGAAGAAATTGCGTATTTAACAGATTTTCACGTAAAAAAGGGAAATTTGGAAAAATTATATGAATTGGATAATCAATTTCACGAGGTAATGTATGAAGCCAGTGGAAGCAGAATGTTAAAACATGTCCTTTCGGATTTTCATCATTATGTGGAACGAGTGAGAAAGGCATCATTATTGAGTCCCGGAAGAAGTCAAATGTTTAATGAAGAGCATAAAGCAATTCTGGAAGCCATTCGAGAAAAAGATCGGGGAAAAGCGGAAAGACTTGCCAATGCACACATGAAAAATACAATAGCGAATATTAGTGAGCAAGGTTTGGAAAAGAATGTGTAAAATTAACCTTGCGGTTTTTTGTGAAATAATTTATAATAAATCTACTGCTTTATAATGTTTAAAGGTGGCAGCCCTCGGGGAAATTAAATTTATACTCCGACGGAAAACAAAACGAAAGATGGAGTCGGGAAAATGAAAAAAATAATATGTACGATATTGACAGTGATGATATCTCTGTCTATGTTGTTATGTCTGGACTTGGGAGAAGTAAGGGCAGAGCTGGAAGGACCGGATGTATATGCGGAAGGATACTGTGTCATGGACGCTGATACGGGAGAAATTATCATTCATAAGAATATGGATGAGCAATTTTATCCGGCCAGTATTACAAAAGTATTGACTGCCCTTGTAACATTGGAACATTGTGATAACTTGGATGATATTATTACATTTTCTGATTGGGCGGTTAATTCCTGCAGTGCCAACAGTTCAACCATGCCTCCCAAAGGAATGGTTGGAGAGCAGATGACAGTACGGGATGTTATGTATGGGATGATGTTAAGTTCCGGTAATGAATGTGCGAATGCTCTGGCAGAATATGTTGCCGGAGACATTAATACATTTGCCGAGATGATGAATGCGAAAGCAAAAGAGCTGGGAGCGGTAAATTCCCATTTTGTTAATGCGCATGGTTTACATGATCCGGATCATTACACCACACCCCATGATATGGCACTGATCTATCAGGCGGCATTAAAAAACCCAACATTTCGGGAAATTGATTCCACTGCAACGTATACCATTCCAGCTACCAATATGACGGGAGCCAGAGCATTATCCATGGGGCATAAAATGGTAAATGGACAAATACAATTTGAAGGTGTATTTGCCGGAAAAACAGGAAATACTGCTGAAGCCGGAAGAACTCTTCTGACAGCGGCAGAACGGAATGGGCATACATTAATTTCTGTTGTGATGAAGTCGAATAATGATAAGTTTTATTTGGATACTGAAATTTTATTGGAATACGGATTCGGTATTTTAGATGGAAGTCTTTCTCCGGTTCAGTGGGAAGAAAAGGAAGAGACTGTCTGGGCAACAGGAAATGTAAAGATTCGTGAATTTCCAAGCACGTATGCCAGCGAAAAGGGATTTTTAGAGACAGGAGATTCTGTAGAACGTATTGCAACATACGAAGGCTGGAGTAAAGTAAAATTGGATGAGGGCGAATTTTATATTAGCAGTCAGTATTTGACAACACAAGATCCCAATGCTATCAGTACATTGGAGGAAACGACGGCAGAGGAAACAATGGCCGAGACAACACAAGCAGTAGAAGAAAGTACGGAAAGTCAAAATGCGGAAATAAGTGATGGAGCACAGGAACCTTCTGAAAGTAATCAAAACAGTCAGTCTGTTGAACAAACGGCACAAGAGGGCGAAGGTAAAGCATCTGGGAAGGATAGTTTCCTTTCAGCATTTAGCAGCAGTACATTAATTGTTGTCTTATTAGTGGTTGCTATTGTTGTAGTTTTAGCAGCAATTATTCTTATGATTGTAGCGAATGTAAAGAGTAGTCGAAGAAGAAATAACCGAAGAAACAATTGGAAGCTTTGAGAAAAATGTATCTTGCAAAAGCAGGAACTTATTTAGATGGCATTCCATGGGAGTAAGGTGGCATATGCCCCTTACTCCTATTTTTTACTTTATAGGAAAGTTCGATTTTTATTGAAACTATAAATGAAAAGAGCCCGCACAAAGTCGGGCACAAGAATAAGATGACACCGGTTAGAAGATGTAAAAACCTTCTACACCAGCCTCATCGGCAAATAA